>DATGEF010000767.1:0-11549 GCA_035310405.1 Chloroflexia bacterium
CCGCGATGCGTCCGACGTGCGTGCCCTGCTGCTTGCCCTGCGGCACCCGGGCCCGCCCGATATCGCCCGTGCGGAAGCCATAGTGGACCGCGCGCCGCGTTTTGTGCAGGCGCGGAAATCCGTATTTATCCGTGCGGCACATCTGGCGGCTATTATGGCCGGTCGCCGTGATCGCCCACGGCATCACCCCCGCCACCCCCAACCGCGCCGGCGTGCTCAGCCCCACACACGCCGCGTCCAGCCAGTGCGTCTTGGGCAGGTTCCGTTGCGTGCGATTGAATTTGGTCAGCCCGCCACTGCCGGTTTCGATCGGCAGCCCCGTCTCCTGTAACGCGCGGTACACCGCCCCGCGGGTGGTGTTCACGGCCGCTGCGTCACGCAACGGTTGCTGGGCCTGGGCCTGGAGCTGCGGATACCCAAACTCCGTGGCCGTGCGCTGGCCCTTGCGCTGGTTGCAGGATTCACACGCCAGCGTCAAGTTGTTGACCCGGTTGCTGCCGCCCCGCGACTGGGGCACGATGTGCTCGATTTGCAGCGGCCGATCAGTCGCGCCACAATACGCACAGTGATGCGCCCACTTAAGCAGCAGGTATTCGCGGATCTCATACCCCAGCAGGGCGCCTTGCTGGTATTCCACCCCCGCGATCTCTGGGTTTTGCAGCTTTTGCAGATCAAACTTCACCCATTCCAGGCTGAGGGCCGCGATCGGGGCCACCTTGCCGAGCCGGCGCACCCAGGTGGTCACTTGGGCGACCCGACTGGCCAGGCTGGGGGGCAACCAACCGGGCGGGCGCCGGCGATTGTGGAACCGCGGCGGCCGATGGCGCAGTTGGCGGCTCCGGCGGTTATGCCGCACGGCCCGGCGGTGATCCAGGGCGGCTTTGATGGCCGCGCCCCGATGGTGCAGTTCGGCGGCGAAGATCACGGCCCCCGTGTGGTCGTTGAGGATCGCCAGCCCCGTGGTTTTACTGCCGGGGTCCACCTTGAGCCGCAGCGGCGCCACCGCGCGCGGCGAGGTGGGCTGCTGGAGAATGAGGGTGAAGGGGTAGCGGCGGTAGACCGCCGCCTGGCCGGTGGTCAGCAGATAGCGGGCGCGCGCGGGGTGGACCGGATTTAACGGCTGCTTGTCGGTATTGAGCACGAAGACGTATGACATGGCGGGATTCCTGGCCCTTACGGGACGCCCCTTGCGGGGGTAAAGTGTGCCTCGTCAATGTAGGGGACGCTTGTCACGCCCGCGACCTTCCCGATCGCCCCCGCGACCGTCACATGATCACGGACAACAGAGCGGCAGGCTGGCAACGCACCCGCCGGTGTTATCACGTTCCCTACGTAGTTCGCAAAGAACTTAGACTGGTCACAGATCGGGGCTATTCCAAGCCCCCGGATTTATCCGTGGGGTCTATGACCGATTCTCCTAGAGCTGGATCTCGGTGTGGCCGGCGGGGTGGGCGGGAAGCGTCCACCTGGAATACACCTGGGGTAAGTATATGATCTGGCGCCGCCCGTTGTCAACTTGTCGCGGGGGGAGAAGCCGATTATAATAGGGACCTACTGACGATCCGCCGCCTGCGGCACGCGCACCGACCAGCAGCGTATCCCGCACAGTAGGAGGAGCGCCGATGCCCCCAACACCCGTCCCAGACCAGGTGCTGCACACGTTCGCCATGTATGTGCCGACGACGGCCGATCTGGTGATGATGTTGCGCGTGCTCGCCGCCTTTATGCTGGGGGGCCTCGTCGGCTGGGAGCGCGAGCGGATGCAACGGCCCGCCGGCTTGCGCACCCATATGCTCGTCGCGGCCGGCGCGGCCTGTTTCACCGTCGCCAGCATCTATGGATTTGACGGGCTGGGCACCAATCGCGATCCGGCGCGCCTGGCCGCCCAGATCGTCAGCGGCATCGGCTTTCTCGGCGCCGGAGTCATTTTCCGCAGCGAGGGCGCCGTCCGCGGACTGACCACGGCCGCCTCCATCTGGATGGTCGCGGCCCTGGGCCTCTTGTCAGGCCTGGGTCTCTACTGGGTAGCAGTGTTTGCCACCATCCTCACCTGGTTTGCCCTCCGGGTGCTCAAGTCCGCCGAGCACTTCGGCGACCCCGGCCCGCCCCTGAGCGGAGCGCCGGATGTCGATCTGGCGGACGACGCCCGGGACGGACCCGCCGGGCGGGAAGAGTAGACAGGCTACCCAACCTGTGCTATAGTGCCAGCAGAACCCCGCTGCGGATGGCGGAAAGTATATGTTGACCTGGGGGTGCGGCGTCGGAGGAGTGCGATGGGCCTTACGCTGAAGCAGAAAGTCCTGATCGTGATCCTGATTATGGTCGGGATCCTCGGCCTGCGTACTATCCTGATCTTTGGCGATATCCAGAAGCTGGAGAACGCATCGAATACCCTGCTGACCACGGCGCGGCAAGCGGCCGCCTATAACAGCTTCACCACCGAGCTCGGCCTGGCGGCGGGGAGCGCGGCCACCTTTGCCGCTACCGGCCGCCCGACCTACCTGGCCCAGGCTCAGGATGCGCTCCACAGCGCGGCTACCCCGATCACCACGCAGGAGTCGCTGCTGACCACCCTGGCGGACCCGGGCGCGCAGGCGACGTATCACGGCTATGTGCAACGGCAAACGGACCTGCTGGCCATGGTGGGGCAGGCCGTGACCGCGATTGCGGCCGCCCGGCAGAGCGGCGACCCGGCGGCGCTGGGCCGCGCCCTCGACAGCCTGGCCACCTACGAGGCGCCGGCCGCCCAGCTCGCCAAGGATGTGAATGCGACGTTAGACCGCCAGAGCGCGATCGATCGGCAGGCGATCCAGGACGCTGGCCAGGGCGTGCTCTTCAGTGCGATCGGCGCGCTGCTCTTATTGTTCGCGATCATGGTGGGCGTCGGCCTGTTAACCGAGCGCGGGATTATCCGGCCGATTAACCGGCTCTCGGTGGCGGCGACCACGGGCGGCTACCTGGATCAACTGGTCGAGATCACCAACCGCGATGAAATCGGGACCCTGCAACGGGCCTTCAACCAGATGGTCGGCAATCTGCGATCCGTGCGCGAGCAGCGGGATGCCGCCTTGCGCGCCAGCCTGAAAGCCAAAGAAGCCGCCGAGCTCGCCAACCAGGCTAAGAGCACGTTCCTGGCGAATATGAGCCACGAGTTGCGCACGCCCCTGAACGCGATCATCGGCTTTAGCGAACTGCTCCAGGAGGAGGCCGCCGACCTGGGCCAGACCGGGTTTATTGACCACCTGGAGCGCATCCGCACCTCGGGCGGCCAGTTGCTCGGGCTGGTCAACGATATCCTGGACCTGTCCAAAATCGAAGCCGGCAAGATGGAGCTATACCTGGAGGTCTTCACCATCCGCGAGCTGATCGATCAGGTGGTCTCGACCATTCACCCGCTGATCGAGAAGAACGCGAATACCCTGGAGGTCCAGACGCCCGCCGACCTGGGCGCGATGTACGCCGACCAGACCAAGGTCCGACAGGTCTTACTGAACTTGCTGAGCAATGCCGCCAAATTCACGCACCACGGCCTGGTGACGCTACAGATCAGCCGCGAAACGGATACGAGCGGCCGCTGGATTCAATTCCGGGTGACCGATACCGGGATCGGCATGCGGGCCGACCAGGTGCAACAACTGTTCCGCGAGTTCTGGCAGGCCGACCCCTCGACCACCCGCCGGTATGGCGGGACGGGGCTGGGGCTGGCCCTCAGCCGGCACTTTTGCCAGCTCATGGAGGGCGATATCCAGGTGGAAAGCCAGCCGGACGTGGGCTCGACGTTTACCGTCCGCCTGCCCGCCCTGGTGATCCCGGATGCGGGGGGCGCCGGGGCGCTGGAGCCCACACGGCGCCGCGACCTGGGCCCCGCCCCCGCCGCCCGTCCCGACCGCGCCCCCGCGGGCACGGTCCTGGTCATCGACGACGATCCCGCGGCCTGCGATATCATCGCGCGCTTCCTGACCAAAGCCGGCTTTGGCATCCAGGTGGCCGCCAACGGCGAGGACGGGCTCCGCTTAGCGCGGGCCCTCCACCCCGTCGCGATTACGCTGGATGTGCTGATGCCGAACATGGATGGCTGGGCCGTGCTGACCACGTTGAAGGCCGATCCGGAGCTGGCCGACATCCCCGTGCTGGTCCTGAGCATCGTCGACAACCCGGAGCTCGGCTTCTCGCTCGGCGCCGCGGAGTATCTCATTAAGCCGGTGGCCGCCGATCGGCTGACGGCCATCGTCACTCGGTACCGTCGCACGCCCCCGGTGGTCAATGGGCACCCGGCCGGCCAGATCCTGGTCGTCGAAGATGATTCGTCCACCCGCGATCTGTTGCGGCACAGCCTCGAAAGCGACGGCTGGGACGTCGTGGTGGCGGCCGACGGCCCGGCGGCGCTGGAGCAGGCCCGCACGCACCCGCCGGATCTCGTCCTGCTCGATCTGATGCTGCCGGGCATGGATGGGTTCCAGGTCCTGGCCGGGTTACGACAAATTCCGGGGGGGCCGGCGATTCCCGTCGTCGTGCTCACCGCCCGCGACCTGACCCCGGAGGATCACCACCGGCTAAACGGCTATGTGGAACAAATTCTGCAGAAAGGCAGCTACACGCGGGAAGAGTTGCTGCGCGAAATCTGCGACCACGTGGTCGCGCGCACTCAAGGGCGGGAGGCGGGGATTCCGGAAACCGATGGCTAAAATCTTGCTGGTGGAAGACGACGAAATGAGCCGGGAAATGCTCTCGCTCCGCCTGGAGCGCCGGGGATATCAGATTGTGTGCGCCACCGACGGGCTGGAGGCGCTCGCCCTGGCCCGATCGGGGCAGCCGGACCTGATTATCATGGACATGAGCCTGCCCCGGCTGGACGGCTTCTCGGCCGCCGGGCAGCTGAAGGCCAGCGCTGCCACCGCCACGATCCCGATCATTGCCCTCACGGCCCATGCCATGTCGGGTGACCGCGAACGCTGCCTGGCCGCCGGCTGCGATGATTACGATACCAAGCCGGTCGACTTTGCCCGCTTCCTGTCCAAAATCCAGCAGCAGCTCAGCGGAAAAGCCCCTTCATGAATCCCGAGCAAACCGCGATCCTGGTCGTCGACGACGACGAAAACAACCGCCTGCTGACCGCCCGGCGGGTGCAACGCTACGGGCACCAGGTCAGTTTCGCCGCCAATGGGCGCGAGGCCCTCACCCTGATGCGCGCCCAGCCGTTTGACCTGGTCTTGCTCGATATTATGATGCCCGAGATGAGCGGGTATGAGGTCCTGGAACAGGTCAAGGCGGACGCCACGCTGCGCCACTTGCCGATTATCATGATTTCGGCCCTCGACGACCTGGCCAGTGTCGTGAAGTGTATTGAGCTGGGCGCCGAGGATTATCTCTTCAAGCCGATTAATTCGGTCCTGCTGAATGCGCGGGTGGGCGCCTCCCTGGAGAAAAAGCGTCTGCGCGATCAGGAGCAAACGTACTTGCGCGCCGTGCAGGCCGAACAGGAGCGGTCGGAGCGCCTGTTGCTCAACATCTTGCCGGCCCCGGTGGCCGCGCGGCTGAAAACCGACCCCCGCACGATCGCCGATAGCTTCCCCGACGCGACCGTCTTGTTTGCCGATATTGTCGACTTCACCCGGCTGGCCGGCGCCATTCCCCCGATCAGCCTGGTCGACCTGCTGAACGATATTTTTTCCGCGTTCGATCTCCTGGCCCTCCAATATGGCCTGGAAAAGATCAAGACGATGGGGGATGCCTATATGGTGGTGGGCGGGGTGCCGATCCCCCGGCCGGACCATGTGGAGGCCATCGCCGAGATGGCCCTGGCCATGCAGCGCTCGATCGTCTCCTTCCGCACCCCGGCCGGCCCGCCGTTCACCATCCGGATCGGCATCAGCACGGGGCCGGTGGTCGCCGGGGTGATCGGCCGGCAGAAGTTCAGCTACGATCTGTGGGGCGACACCGTCAATATGGCCAGCCGGATGGAGTCGCAAGGGGTGCCGGGGCAGATCCAGGTCACAGAAGCGACGTACCGGCGGCTGCGCGACAAATTTCGCCTCAAAGAACGCGGCCTCATCCTGGTGAAGGGCAAGGGCGAAATGCGGGTCTTTCTGCTCACCGGCCGGCGCGAATGACGGACCCGCCCCGCAGGTAGGCAAGGGAGGCACCTTACGGTTCCTAACCGTTTTATAGCCTTAAAGTACTATATGGAAACGGGGAATCCGGTACCGCCGGCTATTGCACTCGCTGCGGAGATCCAGTATTATACATCTGACGGCAACAGCCAAGGCTGTATCCCTCAGAGAAGTAGAACCCCTCTGTTGACGCCAGTTCTCATCTATTTTCCAACCACCACTATTTTAGGAGGCACTAACATGCGCAAGCTCAACGATCTGCGGAAAAAGGGCCAGGGCCTGGTCGAATATGCTCTGATTCTCGTGCTCATCGCCATCGTCGTCATCGTCATTCTCGCCCTGCTCGGCGGCGCCGTGAACAACATCTTCTCGACCATCGCCAGCGCCCTGTAAGCTTTTCGCTTCGCAGGAAAAGGAACCCCACTCCGGTGGGGTTCTTTTTTTGTGCCCCCCGCCCGGGCCGCATTCCGTGCCCGGGCGGGGCACGGTGCTTGCGTGCTGCTTGCATTAGCCACGTAAACGTGGTATCTTCAATGCAGGTGAATCACGATGGAAGTCCAGCACGCGATTGAACGCGGGATCGCCGCCGCCCAGGCCAACAATCAGCGGACAGCGTACTATTATTTCTACTCCGCCACCCAGGCCGATCCCACCAATGAGCAGGCCTGGTTGTGGCGCGCGAGCACCGCGCCGCAGCCGCGCGACGCCCTGTTTTGCCTGGCCGCGGTGCTGGCGCTCAACCCGGACAACCCGGTCGCCCGCCATGGAATCGAGCAGATCAGCGCCGCGGTGGCGGCGGAAAGCACGCCCGAAGCCGTCACCATTACCCCGTCGCTGAGCTCCGGCGAATACAAGCCGCCCGAGCGGCGGCTGGAATGGCAGCAATCTTTCCAGCGCGAGCTGTGCGATATGGCCCGGGTGCCCCGCATGCAGGCCAGCGACGGCCCGGCCCCCGGGGCCGCCCACCTACCCGACGAAGCCGCGAGTCTGGCCTACCGGCGCCCGCGGCCTGTGACGCAAGGGATCATCGCAGTCATCAGGAGGATCTTCGTGGACCGAGATACACAACGGGTGCGTTTTGCGATCCCGACGATCATTGGCGTCGTCATCATTATCGGCCTCGTCGCCTTCCTCGGCCTGAGCAGTACGACGCCGCCGCCGGCCAGCCCGACGGTGCCCCCCGGCGGCCGCCCGCCCACCGTGCCGGCCGGCGCCAATACGCCCGCCCCGCCGACGGCGGCGCCGAACGCGGGGGGACCGACGCCGCTGCCCCCGACGGCCGTAGCCCTCGTCCCGACCGCCACGCCGCCGCCCGCCACCCCCGTGCCGCCAGCGCCGACGACGGCCGCCGCCCCACCCTCGGCGACCCCCGTGCCGCCGGCCCCCACCGCGGTCCCGCCGGCCCCGACCACAGTCCCGCCGGCCCCGACCGCGACTGCTGCGCCGGCCGGTCCCCAGACGGTGACCGTGGCGGCCAACCAGACGCTCCAGGAGCTCGCCCAGCAGCAAGGGGTCACCGTGGCGGCCCTCATGGCCTATAATCAGATCACGAACCCCGTCGACGTGGCCGCCGGCCAGGCGCTGAAGATCCCGCCGCCGGGCTACAAGCCGACCGAAGTCCGCTATGTCGTCGGCGCGGGGGAGAATTTGACCAACATCGGCCGGCTCTTCGACGTGAGCGTGGACGCGATCACCCAGCGCAACGGGCTCGCCAACCCGAACCAGATCTTCGCCGGCGAGACCTTGACGATCCCGATCCCGTAGCCCAGGGGTAGAGGAGCAGAGGGCGGCGCGTTTAGCCGCGCAAGCCGGCGACCGTCGCGGCGTCCAGCCGGCGCACGAGGGCGGCGATCAGCTGGGCCGTCTGCGCGAAGTCGCTGCGGCTGATAATGGACACGGCGCTGTGGATATAGCGCGCGGCCACGCCGATGGCCACGGCCGGGACGCCCGGGCCGAAGAGCGCCATGCGCCCCGCATCCGTGCCGCCGCCGGGCATCCAGTCGTACTGCAGGTTCAGCCCTTCCTGCTCGGCCACGTCGGCCACCAGGTTACGCAGGCGGGTGTTGGGGATCAGGCTGCCGTCAAAAATCATCACGACGGGCCCGTTGCCCAGCCGGCCCTGGGCTTCCTCGGGCTTGATCCCCGGCGTGTCGCCCGCAATGCCGACGTCGAGCGCGATGCCGACGTCGGGCGCGGCCAGATGGGTGAGCGTGGCCGCGCCCCGCGTCCCGACCTCCTCCTGCACGGTGGCGCCGCTATAGAGGATATTGGGGTGCGCCGTCTTGTCCAGCAGGCGGCAAACCTCGACGGCGATCGCGCAGCCGATGCGGTTATCCCAGGCCTTGGCCAGCAGCAGGTCGGGATTGCTGAGCACCGTGAACGGCCCGACCGGGACAATGGGATCGCCGGGCCGGATGCCCGCCTCGATCGCCTCGGCCTTGCTGCGCACGCCGATATCGATGTACATGTCTTTTTTCTGCACGATTTTATTGCGCTCGTCGGCGGCCAGGATATGGGGCGGCTTCAGGCCGGTCACGCCGATGAGGTCGCCCTTGCGGGTGCGGATGCGGACGCGCTGCGCGAGCATCACCTGCTCCCACCAGCCGCCCAGCGGTTGGAACTTGAGAAAGCCGTCCTCGGTGATCCACGTGACCATAAAGCCCACTTCGTCCATATGCCCGGCAATCAGCACGCGCGGCCCGTCTTTGGCGGCCGCTTTCGTGCCGACCTTGCGGACGGCCACGCTGCCGAGATTATCGGCGACCAGTTCGCCATACGGGGCCAGGTAGCGCTGCATCAGGCCGCGCACTTCGTCTTCCTGGCCGGGCACCCCGAGGGCCTCGGTCAGCTCTTGCAGCATTGCCAGCGTTGTGTCCATGGGCGGGTCCACCTATTTCTCTTCAGGCGCGGTCGTCCCCTGCAACGGGTGCCCGCAGATCGCACAAACATACGGCCCATCCGGCTCCCGGCGCGGCGGCGTGCCCGCCAGCCAGAGGTGACACTGGGCACACTGATAGGCGAGCGCGCGGACCTCGCCCTCATGACCGGGCAGCGGCCGCGGGGGCGCGATCGCCGCCCGGAGCGCGGCGCGGGTCGGCGCGCCGGCCACGCGCGCCGTGCGGACTTCATCGCCCTCCAACACCAGGCCGAGCACCTGCCCTTCCAGCACCTTAAACCGATCCCCGTCCTTGAGATTCTCGAAGTTGTGCTCGGAGATGATGAACTTGCGGTCGGCGTTGGGCTGGGCGGGCGGATGGGCGTAGATCGTGACCGTCGTGCCGCCGAAGAAGCCACCGTAGTTCAGCACTTCGTCGATGACGAAGTACTCGTAATGGGGGGGCCCGGCCATCGGGCCGGGCGCCGCACCTGGCGCCATGAGCCGTCCTCCTCCTGTCAGATAGCCGCATTATACCATATGGCCCCCTCCCGTGCCCCGGCCGATCAGTTTGGCCCCTCCGGCCCGCACGCGCGCAACTCCCGGGCATAGGCCACGTTGCAATATGCGCGAACCCTGTTGTGAGAGGAGCCAAGAGATGCACGACGAATCGAAGATCAAGCGCGACAGTTATACGGGCGAGCCGGTGCCGCAGGGCGGCGGCGATGTGCTGAACCTGGGGCCCGAGTACCTGGTGGAGGCCGAAGAACCGAGCTTTGCCAACGATCCCGGCACCACCGACCGCCTGAAATATAATGACGACGAGCTCGCCGAAAAGGTGACCCATGCGCTGCGGAACGATGCCTACACCACCGACCTGGATATCGACGTCGAGGTCGAGGACGGCATCGTCTACCTGCGCGGCCGGGTGAACTCGCTCGACGATGTGGAACAGGCCGAAGAGGTCGCCGGCCGCGTGGACGGCGTGGTCGACGTCGAAGAAGAATTGGAAATTATCTGATGAGCCCCCGCCCCGTCGAATTTGTCGATCTCCATATACACAGCCCGGCCAGTGATGGGTTCTGGACGCCGAAAACCCTGCCCCCGGCGGCGGCCGATCTCGGCCTGGCGGTGATCGCCCTGACCGACCATGACGAGATCGCGGGCGTACCGGAGATGATCGCCGCCTGCGAGGCCTATGACATCCAGGTGATCCCGGCCGTCGAGATCAGCACCACTTTCGCCAAGGTCGGCTACCACATGCTGGCCTATAACCTCGATCTGCACCACCCGCGGCTCCTCGACACCTTCGCCACCGCCCGCCGCTACTACGACGCCATGTGCCACAACGCTATTGCCGAGCTCGCGCGCCGCGGCAAGCCCCTCGACCCGGAGAAATCGCCCGCCGTGATCGGCGACGCGGTCAAAGTCTATCACCTGGTGGCGGCCTTGATCGCCAACGGCTATGCCGAAAATATGAGCCAGGCCTACAAGATCTGCAATGAGGTTGGCGCCCACTATGGCTGGAATCTGCCGATGGAAGAGGCGATCCCGCTGGTCCACCAGGCCGGCGGGGTGGCGGTGATTGCCCACCCGGGCCGCGCCGAGCCGGGCTTCACGGCCGCGACGGGCGCCGTGCTCGACGGCATGCGCGCCGCCGGCCTGGATGGAGTCGAAGTCTTCCATTCGTTCCATGGCCCCGCCGACGTCGCCTTTTACCTGACCTACGCCCAGCGCCACCAGCTACTGATCAGCACCGGCTCGGATACGCACGGCCCCGGGCAGAGCAATCGCATGCTGACGAAGTGGCCGGCCGTGCAATGTCGCGCGCTCCTCGAACGCTGCGGCTTCACGGTCGCCGATCCGGCCCGGGCCTGATTCGGAGGAAACACGATGCGCAATCGACAACGCGCGGCCCGGCATCTGCCGATCGTGCTGGCCGGAGGGCTGGGGGCCAGCCTGGCTAGCGTCTTTCTCTTCGGCAAGCTGGCCGACGAAGTGCTCGAACACGAATCGATGACCTTCGACACCCGGGTGGTCGAGGAAGCCCGCGAGATGCGCAGCCCGGCCCTGGACCGGGCGATGGCCGCGGCCACGGCGACGGGAGAGCCCTGGGCGCTGGGCGCGGCGGGCCTCGTGGTGGCCCTGCGCTGGCACGCGGAGGGCCGCCAGGCCGATATCGCGACGGCCGCCCTGGCGCTGCTGGGCGGGTCCGTGGTCAACCAGGTGTTGAAGCTGCTGTTCCACCGCGACCGCCCGGCGTTGCAACTGCGCCGCGCCCATGCCACCGGCTATAGCTTCCCGAGTGGCCACGCCATGACCACCCTGGCCACCTACGGCACCCTCGCCTACCTGGCCAGCCGGCGGGGCGGCCTGACCGGCCACCCCGCCGCGCGTCTCCTCTGGATCCCCGCCCTGGCGCTCTGCACCCTGGTCGGCGCGAGCCGGGTCTACCTCGAAGTCCACTACCCCACCGACGTATTGGGCGGCTGGGCGGCCGCCACCGTCTGGATCACAACCTGCGGCCTGGCCCGCACCGCGATGGAGCCGGAAGAAAGCTAGGG
>DATGEF010000768.1:0-10212 GCA_035310405.1 Chloroflexia bacterium
CTGGAGGTAACCGGGCGTAGCGTGCATGTCACCGCGCGCCAGGATGGCGTCAACGCGCTGAGCAAGCTGGCCCAAGCCATCCTGGCCATCGACGCGGCCCAGGGCGAACTGCCCCACGACCCGCTGTTCGGTCCCGCCATGGTCACGGTGAACGAAGTCCACGTGCTGCCCAACGTCGCCAATACCCTGCCGGAGCGCTGCCGCGCCGTCGTCGACGGCCGGAGCATCCCGGGCGTCTCCCGCGACGACCTGGTCGCCTTCCTCGACCGGGTGCTGCGTCCGCTGGCCGCGGCCGACCCCGACTTCCACTACACGGTGCGGCTCGACCGCAAGCTGCTCACCAGCTACACGGGGCTACAGCTGGAAAGCGACGGCTGCATCCTGCCGTTCTACACCGCGCCCGAGAGCCCCCTCGTGCAGGCCGCTGTGGCCGCCGTCCAGGCCGCGACCGGCCAGCCGCCGCCGGTGCGCCTCTGGGGCTGTAGCACGGACGGCGGCTACTTTGCCGCCCAGGGCATCCCGACCATTGGCCTGGCCCCGGGCGCCGCCCGCTTCTCGCACACCGCGGACGAGCATACCCCGGTGGCCGACATCGTCGCGGCGGCCAAAGCCTATGCCGCCCTGGCCTGGCAGCTCTGCGGCCCGAACGCCGCATAGGCCGGGATCCGCCCTATGTGCCGGATCGAAACGGAGGGGTGCCGTCGGAACCGCGCTTGGTGTTGCCGTGGGGTGATTGACAAGCTCAACCGCGTGGTGCATAATGCTTACACCGCTCGTTGACAACTCGAACCTGACTCTGTCATATCAACGCTTACTTTTGCCACAAGGAGTCACCTATGCGTCAGCCGCTGCGAGGCGTGCGCTTAGCACGTTTCATACTCATCGCGACCTTCCTCATCCTCCCGGCTACGCCCCGGCCAGCCACGCAAGCCCAAGCTGCTAGCCGTTACTTTTCCGAGACCGGGCACACGCTACGCGGGGCCTTCCTGGCCTACTGGACCGGCCACGGCGGCCTCGCCCAGCAGGGCTATCCCCTCACCGAGGAGTTCCAGGAGACCAACAAGCTCAACGGCAAATCGTACACCGTGCAGTACTTCGAGCGGGCCGTCTTTGAACTCCACCCGGAAAATGCCCCCCCCTACGACGTGCTGCTGAGCCAACTGGGCACCTTCCGTTATAACCACCTCTATCCCCAGGGGGCGCCCGGCCAGCAGCGCAACCAGCAGACCCCGCACCTTTTCCCCGAAACCGGCCATGTCGTCGGCGGGCGCTTCCGGACCTACTGGGAGGGGCACGGCGGCCTGGCCCAGTTCGGCTACCCGCTCTCCGAGGAGTTCCGCGAAGTCTCGCCGCTGAACGGCCAGCCCTACACCGTCCAGTATTTCGAGCGGGCGGTGCTGGAAGCCCACCCGGAGAACGCCCCGCCCTACAACGTGCTGCTGAGCCAACTCGGCAAATTCGAGTTGGACGGCCGCTACCCCAACGGGAGCAACCCCGCCAGCGCCCGCGTGAGCGCGCCAGCGGGGCTGTCGATCCCGGCCGCCTGCCAGGATATCCCCGGCGACACCTCGCTGTGCATGGTCAGCGAGGCCGGCGACTACATCGGCGCCGGGCGGACCACGATCCTGACCACGAACGACGCCACCTTTGGGGCCCGCCTGGGCACTGGTCTTGAGGTGTATGTCCAGGCGTCGGACTCCTGGACGCTGGATTTTGCCGCCCCATCCGGCAGCGCCCTCCATCCCGGGCTATACACCAACGCGACCCGCTACCCCTTCCAAAAGCCCGAGGCCGCCGGATTGTCGATCGGTGGCGCCGGACGCGGCTGCAACGAGAGCAGCGGCCAATTCCAGATCCTCGACCTGGTGGTCGACCCGGCCACTCAGCAGGTCAGCCAGCTGGCGGCGATCTTCGAGCAACATTGTGAAGGCGGCGCCCCCGCCCTGCGCGGCGTCATCCGCATCCACTCCAACGTGGGCCGCAACGGGCCGCCGCTGCCCCTGCCGCCGACCCCGACCCCCGTCGCGCCACGGATCAACGCGGCCTGCGCTGCTGTGCCCGGCGACACCTCGCTGTGCATGGGCGGAGACGCCGGTGACTTTATCAGCGGCGGCCAACTCATCCTTCTCACCACGAATGATGCACAGTTTCATGGTACCTATGGCGACGGGGTGCAGATCTCGATCCAGGGTTCCGCCGAGTGGACGCTTGACTTCACCGCGCCGCAAGGGGAAACGCTGGCGGTCGGCTCATACGACCGCGCAGAACGCGCACCCTTCCACTCGCCGCGCCGGCCGGGCATCGACATCTCCGGCGATGGCCGCGGCTGCAATACCATTGCCGGCCGCTTCCAGGTCCTAGATCTCGACTATGACGCGACGACCGGGACTCTCAACCGATTTGCCGCCAACTTTGAACAGCATTGCGAAGAGGGCGCGGCGGCCCTGGTGGGCACGATCCGCTATCACTCGAACGCCGGGCGCCAGGGGCCGCCGCCCCCGTTGCCCCCGACCCCGACACCGGTCGCCCCGCAGCTCAATCCGGCGTGTGCAGATGCCCCCGGCGATACCTCGTTTTGTGCGGGCGGGACCAGTGGCGACTTCGTCAGCGGTGGGCAGTTAACGATCCTGACCACGAACGACGCCGAGTTCAGCGGGACCTATAACGGCGGCGTCCAGATCAGCGTCCAGGCCGGGGCTGATAACTCATGGAGCCTCGATTTTGTGCCGCCCCAGGGCCAGGAGCTGGCAGTTGGCCTGTATGATCGGGCGGAACGGGCCCCTTTCCACTCACCTTTGCGCCCCGGGCTCGAGATTACGGGGGGTGGCGGATGTAACACCATCACCGGGCGCTTCCAGATCCTGGCCCTGGATTATGACCCCGCCAGCCACACGTTGAACCATTTTGCCGCCAACTTTGAACAGCATTGCGAAGGGGGCGCGGCGGCCCTGGTGGGCACGATCCGCTATCACTCGAACGCCGGGCGGCAGGGGCCGCCGCCGCCCCTGCCGCCGACCCCGACACCGGTCGCCCCGCAGCTCAATCCGGCGTGTGCAGATGCCCCCGGCGATACCTCGTTTTGTGCGGGCGGGACCAGTGGCGACTTCGTCAGCGGTGGGCGGTTAACGATCCTGACCACGAACGACGCCGAGTTCAGCGGGACCTATAACGGCGGCGTCCAGATCGGCGTCCAGGCCGGGGCCGATAACTCATGGAGCCTCGATTTTGTGCCGCCCCAGGGCCAGGAGCTGGCGGTTGGCCTGTATGATCGGGCGGAACGGGCCCCTTTCCACTCGCCATCGCGCCCCGGACTAGAGATTACAGGAGGTGGCGGATGTAACACCATCACCGGGCGCTTCCAGATCCTGGCCCTGGATTATGACCCCGCCAGCCATATGTTGAACCACTTTGCCGCCACCTTCGAGCAGCATTGCGAAGGGGGCGCGGCGGCCCTGGTGGGCACGATCCGCTATCACTCGAACGCCGGGCGCCAGGGGCCGCCGCCGCCCCTGCCGCCGACCCCGACGCCGGTCGCTCCGCACGCCAGCAGCTTTTGCGCCGGGAACCCCAGTCTGCAGAATACGCCGACGTTTCTTTGCCTGGATAGCCAACCCGGCGACTATGTTGGGCAAGGCCGCACCCAGGTACTCCTCCCCCCCGCGGTCACTTTCACCTCCCGGCTCGAGAGCGGCGGCATCGCGATCTTCGCCAATGACCCGGGCGCTCCCGGCGTCTTCTGGAATCTCTCCTTTGTGCCGCCCGAGGGCAGCCAGTTAGGGCCGGGCCTCTACGATCGGGCCGAACGGGCGCCGTTCCATTCGCCGCTGCGCCCGGGCCTGGAGATCGAGGGCGAGGGATCCGGCTGCAACACGCTGACCGGGCGGTTCCAGGTGCTGGAATTCGCGTACGACTACGCCAGCGGCGAGGTGCAACACTTCGCGGCCAACTTCGAGCAACACTGCGAAGGGGGTAGTGCCGCGCTGCTGGGCGAGGTCCGTTACCAGTCGACGATCGGGCCTTGAGTAGCGATCAGCCCCCGGTGACCAGCGCGCGGGCGATCGCGTTGTGCCGGGCGATCAGGGCCGGCAGATCCACGTCCAGCAGGCGGCCGCCCGCCACCCGCACCCGGCCGTTGATCACGCTCAGGTCGACGGGCGGCGGGTGGCAGAAGACGAGGGCGGCGAGGGGGTCGTGGATCGCCCCCCCGGCGAAGCCGAGCGTGTCGAGCCGATAGCCGACGAAGTCGGCGGCCATGCCGGGCGCCAGGGCGCCGATGTCGTCGCGCCCCAGCACCGCCGCGCCGCCGCGCGTGGCCAGATGCAGGGCTTCCCGGGCGGTCAGCGCCGCCGGGTGGCCGGCCACCCGCTGGAGCAGGAGCGCCTGGCGCGCCTCGGCCAGCAGGTGCGAGCTGTCGTTGGACGCCGCGCCGTCGACGCCCAGGCCGACCCGGGCGCCGGCCCGCACCAGTGCCGGCAGCGGGGCGATACCGGAGGCCAGGCGCATATTCGACGTCGGGCAGTGGGCCACGCCGGTGCGGGTGGCGCCCAGGCGGCCGATTTCGTCTGCCGAGGGATGCACCATGTGCGCGTGCCAGACGTCGGGGCCGACCCAACCCAGATCTTCGGCGAGCTCGACGGGCCGGCGGCCGAAATGGGCCAGGCAGTAGCTTTCTTCGTCCCGAGTCTCGGCCAGATGGGTGTGCGCATGGACGCCGTAGGCGCGGGCCAGGGCCAGGCTCTCGCGCATCAGGGCGGGCGAGACCGAGAAGGGCGAGCAGGGCGCCAGCACGATGCGGATCATGGCCCCGCGCGCCGCGTCATGGTAGGTTTCGATCACCCGGCGCGAGTCGCGCAAGATCGCGGCTTCGTCTTCCACCACGCGGTCGGGCGGCAGCCCGCCCTGCGACTGGCCGACCGACATCGCGCCCCGGGCGGCGTGGAAGCGGAAGCCCATCTCGACCGCGGCCTGGACCTGGTCGTCGACCCGGGCCCCGTTCGGCCAGATATAGGTGTGGTCGCTGGAGGTCGTGCAGCCGGAGAGGATCAGCTCGGCCATGGCGACTTTGCTGCTGACATACATGGCCTCGGGGGTGAGCCCGGCCCAGACGGGGTAGAGGGTGGCCAGCCAGGGGAACAAGGCGGCATCCTGGGCGGCCGGCAGGTTGCGGGTCAGGGTCTGGTAGAAATGATGGTGCGTGTTGACCAGGCCGGGCAGCAGGATCATGCCGCCGGCGTCGACGACCGTATCCGCCGTGGCCGGCAAGGTGGCCGTGGGCCCAACCTGCTCGATAAACTGGTCGCGGACATAGATCCCCCCGGCGGCCCATTGCTCGCCGGCGTCGTTCATCGTCACCAGCAGGGTCGCATTCTGGACCAGGAGTGTCGGCATCGGCGCATCCGTCCCTTCCGCGTCGCCGCATCGCCGGCCGCTTGCATCGCCGGCCGACCTGTGTAGTATAATACCGCAGTGTGCCCCGCGGCCGCAAACGGCACCCAGGGAGCGGGGTTAGGCGCGGCAGCTTTTTGCACGGGCGGCAGCCAGCCAGAATGCGGCGCGGGACGCACCTCTCCCCTCGCCCCTCCCCGGCGCGGGGAGGGGAAGTGACGGCGGGGCGGACGGGCGGCGGGGTGGCCGTGGCCGGTCGTGCTCCCGTACATTCCCCTCCCCGCGCCGGGGAGGGGGCAGGGGGAGAGGTCTCTCGCCACCCGCGCATCCGCCGCTCTGCCGGGATGCAAAAAGCTGCAGCGTACCCCCCCGGGAGCGGGGTTAGGCGCGGCACGCCGGAGGAGAGTCATGACCCGCCCGTCCGTCACCCTGCGAGAGCTGAACGCCGACGACCAGGCGACTTTCGCGCGCCACCTCACCGCCGTGTTCGAGGGCCACCCGGCTTTCGTGGCCCGCGCCTGGCTTGCCAGGCCCTTCGCCGACCTGGAGGCGCTGCACGACGCGCTCACGGCCGCCCTGGCCGCGGCGCCCCTGGACGAGAAGCTGGCCCTGATTGCCGCGCACCCCGACCTGGTCGGCGCGGCGGCGCGGGCTGGCACGCTCGGCCCGGAGTCGGCGCGCGAGCAGGCGGCGGCCGGGCTCGGCCGGCTGGCTCCCGACGAGGTGGCCACGTTTACCCAGTGGAATACCGCGTACCGGGCGAAGTTCGGCTTCCCGTTCGTGATCTGCGCGCGCGAGAACAAGAAGGAGGCGATCCTGGCGGCCTTCCCGGCCCGCCTGGCCCATTCCCGGCCGCGCGAGATCGAGACGGCGTTGCGCGAGATCGCCAAGATCGCCTGGCTGCGGCTGGTCGACCTGGTGGCGCCGGAGTAGCCGGAACCCTGCGACGAGGAGAGACCCATGACGGCAAGAATCCACTACGGCAAGCGGCAGGTGACCATGTATCGCACCTACGCGGCGCCCCTGGCCGGCGTGACCCCGGTGCCCGAATCGGGCTTTGCCGGCCGGGCGAACACCCTCTTCGCGGTGGACGTCGACGTCGAGGTGCTGGGCGACAATTTCCTGCCCGCCTATACGCAGGGCGATAATCGCAACGTCGTCGCCACCGACACGATGAAGAACTTTGTGCTCCAGCAGGGGCTGGCCTATGCGGGGGCCACGCTGGAAGGCTTTCTCGCCTTCCTGGGCCGCGGCTTCCTGGAGACCTATCCCCAGATGCACGGCCTGCGCCTGACCGGCCGCGAGCAGCCCTTCCACGCCGTCCCGGTGCCGGGGCCGGACGGGGCGTTCGCCGGCAGCGAGGTGCTCTTCAGCCGCGCCCATGATGATTACGCCTACGCCGCGCTGGACTTTGCGCGGGCCGGCGACGGGGTCGCGGTCACGAGCCACCAGTGCGGCCGGCTGGGCCTGCAGCTGATCAAGATCACCGGGAGCTCGTTCGCCAGCTTTGTGCGCGATGTGTATACCACCCTGCCGGAGCGCCCCGACCGGCCGCTCTTCATCTACCTGGATGTCTACTGGAAGTACGGCACGGTCGCCGACGTGTTGGGCCCGGATCTGCGCCGGTACGTGGACGCTGTGCAGGTGCGCGACCTGGTGGCGGTCGTGTTTCATGAGTTTGTCAGCCTCTCGATCCAGCACCTGGTGCATGAGATGGGCACCCGCCTGCTGGCCCGCTTCCCCCAGCTGGGCGAAGTAGCCTTCGAGGCGCAAAACCGGCTCTGGGACAGTGTGGCCACCTCCGAGACCGACCCACGGGTCAAGGTCTACTGCGACCCGCGCCCGCCCTATGGGGCCATCGGCCTGACCCTGACCCGCGAGGGGGCCTGATGGCCGGGCGGCTGACCACCCATGTGCTCGACACGGCCCAGGGCGGCCCGGCCGCCGGCCTCGCGATCGAGCTCTGGGCGCTGGGGCCGGACGGGGCCACGCGGCGTCTGCTGAAAACCGTGCGCACGAACGCCGACGGCCGCCCCGACGCCCCCTTGCTCACGGCGGACGCGCTGGCCGTGGGCGTGTACGAGCTCGTGTTCGCCGTCGGCGCCTACTTCCGCGCCCAGGGGCTGGCCGGCCCAACGCCGGCCTTCCTGGATCAGGTGCCGGTGCGCTTCGGCATTGCCGATCCCGCCGCCCATTACCATGTGCCGCTGCTCACCTCGCCCTGGGCCTACAGCACCTACCGCGGGAGCTGACGAATGCGGAGTGCGGAGTGTTGCTCGCACCGTGGTGCTACAGGCATATTTTTGCTGGTGCCGCGATGCCGTAGGCACTACGTAGTCAAGTTAGCTAAAGATGTGCCCCAGGCGCATCGTTGCCGACCCCTGACCCCTGACCCCCGACCCCTTAGCCTCCGAGAGCCATATGGCGCCTGAGGCGACCGCAACTGCTGCGGCTCGGGTGATGGCGCGCCTCGCGGTGCTGGGCGGGATCAGCGAGGAGGCGGGGCGGCTGACGCGGCCGGTGCTGTCGGAGGCCATGCGGCGGGCGAACGCCGTGGTGGTGGACTGGATGCGCGCCGCCGGGATGGCCGTGCGCCAGGATAACATCGGCAACCTGCTCGGGCGCTACCCAGCCGCTCGCCCGGCGGCGCGCACCCTGCTCCTCGGCTCGCACCTGGACACTGTCCGCGATGCCGGGCGCTTCGACGGGCCGCTCGGCGTGCTGATCGGGTTGGCGGCCGTGGAGGTCCTGGCCGGCCAGGGCACCCATCTGCCGTTCGCCGTTGAGGTGCTGGCCTTTGCTGACGAGGAGGGGCTGCGCTACCACAGCGCCTACCTGGGCAGCAAAGTGGTGGCCGGCCGCTTCGACCCCTCTGACCTGGATCTGGTCGACGCCGACGGGATCACGCTGGCCGCGGCGATCCGGGCGGCGGGCGGCGACCCGGGCGCCCTGCCCGGCGATCGCCGGGCGGGGGATGACTTGCTCGGCTATTGCGAGGTCCATATCGAGCAAGGGCCGGTGCTGGAGGCGCGCGACTTGCCGGTGGGCGTGGTCTCGGCGATCGCCGGGCAGAGCCGCGTCGAGGTCACGTTTGCCGGGCAGGCCGGGCATGCGGGCACCGTGCCGATGGCCGGGCGCCAGGACGCGCTCTGTGCGGCGGCAGCGTTCATCCTGGCGGTCGAAGCGCGGGCGCGGCAGCAGGCCGGCTTGGTCGCCACGGTGGGCCAGGTGGCCGTGCAGCCCGGGGCCAGCAACGTGATCCCCGGCCAGGTCGTGCTGAGCCTGGACGTGCGCCATGCCGAAGACGCTCGCCGCCGGGCCGCCTGCCGCCTCCTGGCGGCGCAGGCCGCGCGGATCGGCCGGGCGCGCGGCGTGACCCCGACCTGGCGGGTCCTCCAGGAGAGCCCGGCCGTGGCCTGTGCCCCGGCGCTCTCCGGCGTCCTGGCGGACGCCGTGGCCGCGCGGGGTTACCCGCCGCTCTACCTGCCGAGCGGGGCGGGCCACGACGCCGTCGTCATGGCGGGGATCACGCCCGTGGCCGTGCTCTTCGTGCGTTGCCGCGGGGGCCTCAGCCACCAGCCCGCCGAGTCGGCGAGCCCGGACGATGTGGCGGTGGCCCTGGCCGTGCTGCTCGCATTCTTGCAACTGCTCGCCGGCCAGGAAACCGCCGCGCCATGAGCCGTTATGACCTGCTGATCCGTAACGGGACCCTGGTGACCGGTACCGGTCTCCAAGCCGCCGACCTCGGCGTGGCCGGCGGCGTGATTGCGGCGATCGGGCCGGCGCTGGACGGGACGAGTGCCGCGACGATCGACGCGGCCGGCCTGCACCTGTTCCCCGGCGTGATCGACGGGCATGTCCACTTCAACGAGCCGGGGCGGGCCGACTGGGAGGGCTTCGCGACCGGCACGCGGGCGCTGGCGCTGGGCGGGGCCACCTGCTTCTTCGATATGCCGCTCAACGCCCATCCGCCGACCGTCGACGCGGCCGCCTTCGACCTGAAGCTGGCCGCCGCCCGGGGCACGGCCCTCGTCGATTTCGCCTTCTGGGGCGGGCTGGTGCCCGGCAACCTCGACCGCCTCGACGAGTTGGCGGCGCGGGGCGTGGTCGGCTTCAAAGCCTTCATGGCCAACAGCGGCATCGCCGACTTCGCGGCGGCCGACGATCTCACGTTGTATGAGGGCATGGCGCGGGCCGCCCGGCTGGGCTGCCTCGTCGCGGTCCATGCCGAGAACGATGCGCTCACCGGCCTGCTGGCGCGGCGGGCGCAGGCGGCCGGGCAGACGGGCGTGCGCGACTACCTGGCCTCGCGCCCCGTGATCGCCGAGTTGGAGGCGATCGGCCGGGCGATCCTCTTCGCCGCGGAGACGGGCTGCGCGCTGCACATCGTGCATGTTAGCACGGGGCGTGGGGTGGCGCTGGTGGCCGCGGCCCGGGCGCGCGGCGTGGACGTGAGCTGCGAGACCTGCCCCCACTACCTGGTGTTGACGGCAGACGACGTCGAGCGGCTGGGCGCCGTGGCCAAGTGTGCGCCCCCTCTGCGGCCGCCGGCCGAGCAGGCGGCCCTCTGGGCGCATCTACAGGCCGGCACGTTGCCGATGGTCGCCTCCGACCATTCCCCGGCGCCCGCGACGCTGAAGACGGCGGCGGACTTCTTCGAGGTCTGGGGCGGCATCTCCGGCTGCCAGGTCACGCTCCCGCTCCTGCTGACGGAGGGCTACGCGGCCCGCGGGCTGCCCTTATCGACCATCGCCGCCATCACCGCGGAATACGTGGCCCGGCGCTTCCACCTGCCGGGCAAGGGCCGCCTGGCGCTGGGGGCCGATG
>DATGEF010000769.1:0-7458 GCA_035310405.1 Chloroflexia bacterium
GCGGGCCGCGGCCGGCGGCGCTCCCAGGCGCGTGAGCTGGACCACCAGCCGCAGCTGGTCGGCTTTCGCCAACCCTGCAAACCCCGGCAGGCGGGCATTGCTCGGGTGCCACTCGAAGCGCGCCCGCTCGAAATACTGCACCTTCAGGTCGCCTTCCAGCCGCGCTTCCGTGATCGGATAGCCGAAGACCACCAGCCCGCCGAAGCGCCGCCAATAATCGCGGAACTCGTCCCAGATCGTGTGCCCCGTCTCCGGGAAGACCAGTGGCGGCTGCCAGTCCGGCGGGTGGTAGGGGGCGGGCGGCGGCGGCGCCACGGTCAGCGGCAGATCGCTCGTCGCCTGGCTGACCAGTGGCCGCACCCCGGCGCGAAACCCGTCCCGGAACAGGACCGCGCCCGGCTTGAGGCTGCCGTCCAGGCGCAAGAGCCCAAAATGGTCTTGCGGGCTCTCGACGCCCGCGCCCGACGAAGCGGTCGGCGGAAAATCCCAGAGCGTCCAGGCCAGGATGCCGTCGAGCCCGGCCGCCTCCGCGCCGGCGATCATCTGCTGGTAAAGGTAGCGCTGCGTCGCCTCGCTATAGGTGGGGTCGGCGCCGCACGGCCCGGTGGGCCACCCGGTCTCTTCCAGCACGATCGGCTGCCCGGTGTGCGCCCGCAGCGCGGCGATCTCGTCGCCGATCGCCGCGGCATCGTAGCTGTGGAAGCTGGCAAAATCCGACGCGTCGAGCAGGGTGCGGCCCTGGGGGTCGGCCTGCCAGAGCGACGCGGCATGGGCCACGCCGACGGTCACCAGCTGCTGGGGGGCGCGGCGATGGAGCTCGGCTGCGACGCGCAACAGCCAATCGATCGCGGCGGCCGGGTGGGTGTGCCAGCTGTCGTAGATGTCGGGCTCGTTGTGTAGGTCCCAGCCCAACACCCGGTCGTCGCCGGCGAACGCGTCGGTCAGGCTGCCCAGGTACGCCTGATTCTGCGGCCAGCGTGGGTCGCTCGCCGCGGGGGTATCGTCGTACCAGTCGAAGAGGGTGAAGATCACCTTGAGGTGCAGCTCCCCGGCCATCTGCGTCAGCTGACGCAGGCGATCCAGCATCACCGGCCGGACGGCGCCGCTGGCGTCGACGATGCCCAGGTCTTCGCGATAGGGCAGCAGGACGCGCACCGTATTGGCGCCGAAGTCGGCCAGGCGGGCCAGGTCCGCGCGTGTGGCGGGCCCATCCCAGCGCTCCCACAGATATGCCCACGGCTGGTTATGCGGATAGAAGGAGGCGCCTTTCAGCCGCACGGGCGCGCCGTCATAGACCAGGTGGCTGCCCTGCACGCCGGCGAATTGGCCATCCGCCGCGCGGGCCGCGGGCGCGGCCGGCCCGTTCAGCGCCAGCACGGCCAGCACGGCCAGCAGGCGAATCCCCAGGGGACCAATTGGAAAAGTGCGCTTACGCCACGGCATAGTACCGCTTCCCTTCTTCTGGGGGTGGCGGCGAAGTAAACATAATACGCCGGTACAATGGTTCCATGATAGCATAAAGCCCCGGCAAACACAAGAGCCGCCCTGCCGGCAGCGCGAATAGATGGTATAATGCCTGTATGCTTGACTACCTGCAGCCCGCCCCCGACCCCGCCGACCCCGCCATCGCCCCGGCCTTCGACGAGCTCTCGCTCTGGGCTGCCCGCTTTGGGCTCCTCTTGCTCCAGCACCTGGAGCTGCGCGGCAACCGGACGATTCTCGACCTCGGCTGTGGCACCGGCTTCCCCCTGTTCGAGCTCGCCCAGGTCCATGGCCGGTCCTGCCAGGTGATCGGCGTCGACCTCTGGCCCGCCGGGCTGGCCCGCGCCAAAGCCAAAGCCCGGGTCTACCAGCTCCCCAACGCCCAGCTGGTCGCCGCCGACGGGGCCGCCTTGCCCTTTCCCGCCGCCACCTTCGATCTGATCGTCTCCAATCTGGGCCTCAACAATTTCGCCCAGCCCGCGGCCGTGCTCGCCGAGTGCAGCCGCGTCGCCTGGCCGGGCGCCACCCTCGCCCTGACCACCAACCTGCAGGGGCACATGCACGAGTTCTACGCCGTCGTGCGCCAGGTCCTGCAGGACAGCGGCCCGCCCGAGGCGCTGGACCGCCTGGCCCACAACGAGGCCCACCGCGGCACGCGCGAATCGGTCTGCGCCCTGCTCCAGGACGCCGGGTTTCGCGTCGGCACCGTCGTCGAAGAATCGTGCCAGCTCCGCTTCCTGACCGGCACCGCCCTGTTCCAGCATTTCCTGACCCGGGTGGGCTTCCTGGCCGGCTGGCGCGCGGTCGTCGATCCAGCCGCCGAAGCGGCCCTCTTCACCACGGTCGAGCAGCGGCTGAACGCCCTCGCCGCCCACCAGGGTTCCCTGACCCTGACCGTGCCTATGCTCTACGTCGAAGCGCATAAGCCGGCTAGCGAGTGACGAGCGGTCAGCAGTCAGCGGTCAGCGGTCAGCACTTTCCACTCAGGACTTGCCACTCAGGACTTCGTCGCGGCCCTCACCCTGCCCTCTCCCGTGCGCGGGCGAGGGTTCTTGCGCCATCCGGGGCTGGGCGGTAGGGCCGGGCGGTAGGGGCGAGGCATGCCTCGCCCGGGGTGGGACGCGGTGCTGCCGGGCGGGGGCGGCCAGCACTTTCAACTCAGGACTTTCAACTCAGGACTTCGTCCGGCCGCCCAGCGGTCACAGCCCCGAATGGCGGGGGGCGGTGCGCACCCGGGCATTGAGGGTGACGCCGAGGGCCAGGGCGCCGAGGCCGGCGCTGAAGACGGCCACGGTGGGGGCCACGCCCAGGCGTTCGAGCAGGATCCCGGTCAGCGCCGTGCCCAGCGGGATAAAACCGAACGCGGCCAGGCGAAAGACGCTGTTCACCCGCCCCTGCAGGCCGTCGGGGATCAGCGGCAGCCGGTAGCTGATCATGGTCACGCTGTAGACGGTGCCGACGAAGAAGAAGATCCCACTGAGGGCGCTCAGGACCAGGATCGGCGGGCTAAGGGCATAGATCGGGATGCTCAGCGCGGTGACCCAGAGGGAGCCGATGATGACCTGCCCGAAACTGAGGCGCCGTTGCAGCCGGCTGGCCAGCAGCGACCCCAGCAGGCCCCCCACGGCGCCGATGCTGAAAATCGCGCCGATGGCCGTTTCGTCGGCGTGCTGGGCGCGGGCGGTGACGATCGTGATCAGGGCAAAGCCGGCCGTGGTGAAGTTGAACAGGCCGTTGATCAAGGCCATGATGCGCAGCAGGGGCTGGTGCCAGAGCCACGTCACCCCCTCGCGGATCTCAGCCCCCAGGTGGCGCGCCGTCGCCGGGCGCGCTTCCTGGAAGCGGATGCGGATGGCGAAGAAGGACGCGGCCGAGACGGCGTAGGAGACGGCGTCGGCCACAAAGGGCACGGCGCGGCCGATGCTCTGGTAGAGGAAGCCGCCCACCGCCGGCCCGATCAGCCCGGCAGTGGCGAAGGTGGCCTGGTTCTGCGCCGAGGCCGCCGGCAGCTGCGCCTGGGGCACGACCTGCGGCAGGGCGGCCACTTCGGCCAGATTGAAGAAGACAAAGAGGGTGCCTTCGATCAGCACGTTCAGGTAGAGTTGCCAGATCGTGAGCCCGTTCAGGGCCAGGGCCAGCGGGATGCTGGCCGTGTTGATCGCCCGCCCGGCGTCGCAGAGGAACATCACCAGCTTGCGATCCCAGCGGTCCACCAGCGCGCCCACCGGCAGGCTGAAAACCAGGTAGGGCAGGGTGGCCAGGGCGCCGGCGATGCCGGCCAGCGCCGGCGAATTGGTGATCGCCAGGATCAGCAGCGGCAGGGCGATGCCGGAGATGTTGCTGCCCAGCGTGGAGACCACCTGCCCACTCCAGAGCAGCATATAATCGCGATTGCGCCATAGGGGACCGGGTGCCGGGGCCGCCGAGGTGCGGGGTGTCGCGCCCGCCGCGTCCGGCGGGGCGCCCGCCCCGCCATCCGGCGCCGGCGGCAGCCGTTCGGCTGCGGCCATCCCCGCACCTCCACTTTGCATAATGTGTATCAACTGCTACGCGCTATCCAAAACTACTCCGCAACTATAGAGCAACCGGGCTTCTGCTGTCAACGTCTCGCAGCAGGGTCCTGGGGCGAGACGCCTGGCGGCTAAAGCCGCGGCAACACCGGGCGC
Source organism: Chloroflexia bacterium (assembly GCA_035310405.1). GTDB lineage: Bacteria > Chloroflexota > Chloroflexia > QHBQ01 > JAICKM01 > JAICKM01. The sequence goes on from DATGEF010000769.1 coordinate 4,149, forward strand.
AGCCCGCCTACGCGGGCTGACGGTGGCGGCGGCAGGCGACGGGCGGCCCTCACCCTGCCCTCTCCCGTGCGCGGGAGAGGGTTCTTGCGCCATGGCGGGGCAGGGCCCGTCGGGCGGCCGCGCCCGGTGCCTGCCTCTTAGGTTGATCGGTATGCGGCGTGCCACGCCGCGCCCCCTACAACGGCCAAACGATGCCCCACACCCCATAGGGCAGGGTGCGTGCCAGGTTATGGCACCAGCGACCCGTGCCTCTCCTAACCCCCGCCCCTTTCCCGCGCCGGGAAGGGGGCGGGGGTTAGGGCGGCTTCCGGGTCAGCTGACCAGCACGACCCCGCACATGGCCAGCGCCCAGATCAGGGCCAGACCGCGCACGAGATGGGTGTCGGGGGCGGTGCCCGTGCGGATGCGGTGTCCCGCCGGCAGCAGATGCCAGGGCCGGCCCCAGAGCGGAATCCCGGCCAGCGTGGCCGCATCCGCCCCCAGGTGGGCCAGGTAGCCCACCGCCCAGAGCCCGCCCGCCCGGACGGCCGCTGTCGCCGCATCCCCGGCCGTCGACCCCCCGAGCACGAACAACAGCCCCACGCCCAGCAGCGCCAGGGCCGTAAACAGCACGCACCCGGCCGCCGTGTGCGTGAAGCCCCGGTGGTGCGTGCCCCGCCGGATCAGCCACGAGATCCCCCGCAGCAGCCCGCCGCCCGCCGCGCCGGCCGCCGTCCAGCTGCCGGCGACCAACGCCCGCCCGGTGCCCCGGTGCCGCCCCCATAACGCCTTCGACGTGCGCCCCAGCCGCCGCGATACCGTGCGCGGCGCATAGAGCAGCTCCGATTCCGGCGCGTCCAGGTCCGGGAACCAGCCCCCAACGACGCACACCCCCAGCAGCCCGCCGACCACCAGCAGCGCGCCTACGTCCAGCGCCCGCGGCACGGGGGCATCCAGCGCGGCGAACAGCGGTGGCAGCAGCCGAGTCGCCTGCAGGGCCACCAGCACGCTGGTCCCCGCCGCCAGACTCAAGGTTAGATGCGTTTTGCCGGTCATCTGTAGCGCCTTATCAGAGAGTACCCCCCGACCTCAGTGCTAGGCCAGAATCAGCACTCATTCACCGATAGCATATAACGCCGTACCGGCCTGGCCCGTCTATGGCCGGCCGTACAACGGGAGACGCGCCCCGTTGATCGCCCCGGCTTCGGCCGAACACAGATACAAGATCGCGGCGGCGACCTCCTCCGGGCTGGTCCAGGCCGCATTCTTTGCCGTCCGCGCCTGCGCCCGCTCGTGCTGGGCATCGATGGTCCGCACCAGCAGCAGGTTGGCCGTCACGCCGGTATCCGCCACCTCTTCCGCCAGGCTCCCGAGCAGCGCCTCTTGCGCGGCTTTCCCCACCGCGTAGGCCGCGCCGTTCGCCTGCGGGCGGGCCGCGAACGGCGACGACACCGCGATCACCCGGCCCCAGCCATTGCTCACCAGGGCCGGCCCGAACGCCTGTAGCACATGCAGGGTCGTCCACGCGACCCGATTGGCAATGCTCATCCCCCGGCTCCGTTCTGCGCCGCCCGCGCCGGCGGCCCGGCCTCGTGGATCGTCGCCGTGGCGGCAGCTTGCTGCGCCGCTGCGACTGCGGCTACCTGCGCGGCGGTCATGCCGGCGACAATCGGCGGCTCCCCCTGCTCCGGCAGCCGCGCCTTGCCCTCCGGGTAGAGCAGGTGCCCCGATTTCCTGGCCTTCGTTTCCAGGTAGAACACGTTGTACGGATTCGGCGGCATGATCAGCGGCAGCCGCCCCTTCACCTGGACCCCCAACGCGCTCAACGCCTCCAGCTTGCGCGGGTTGTTCGTCAGCACCTGCACCGAGCGCACCTTCAGTGACATGAGCATATGCGCGGCCACGCTGTACTCCCGCTCGTCGTCGCCGAAGCCGAGCGCCAGGTTGGCCTCGACCGTATCATAGCCGTAGTCTTGCAGGCCATAGGCGCGGATCTTGTTCAGGAAGCCGATGCCCCGCCCCTCCTGGCGCATATACAGCACGATGCCCCGTTCCAGTTGCCCGATAGTGTGCAGCGCCGCCTCCAGTTGATCGCGGCAGTCGCAGCGTAGGGAGCCGAGGGCATCGCCCGTCAGGCATTCGGAGTGCAGGCGCACGACGACATCTTCGCTATCGGTGACATCGCCGCGCACCAGGGCGGCGTGTTCCTTGCCGTCACGGTTGTTCCAGAAGGCCACGATGTGGAAAGTGCCGAAGCGCGTGGGCAGGTCGGCGATCGAGGCGATCCGCACGCAGACATGCGCATCCCCCACCCCTTCGCAGTCGTGGTCCCGGTTTTCGATGAGCAATTCTTGGATGGGTAAATGGGTGCCGCTCATAGCGCCTCCTTGTTGCGGGTGGGGCGAGCCGCCGGTAGCGCCGCCCGCCGCCGGCTACATCACCATATAAGAGAGTACGACCCCGCCCTCATCCCAGACTTCGACGCTTGCGCGCTGCAACGAGATGGCGGCCGCCCGCGGCAGGCCGGCCCCGGCGGCTGATCACCACATAAGGCCGGTTCATCCCGGCTCCAGCCGCACCTGCACCCGGCCGTCTTGTTCCTGGACCGCATAGCAGGGGATGGGATAGGTCGAGGGCCCGTGGAGCAGCGCGCCGTCGCGGATGTCGAACTGCGAACCGTGCCAGGGGCAGGTGACGCAATGATCGTCCAACTTGCCTTCCCAGAGCGGGCCGCCGAAGTGCGGGCAGGTGCCGGCGAAGGCGTGGATCCCGTCGGCATGGCGCAGCAGGACCACTGCGGTGCCGGCCAGGTCGTACTTGTGCATCTGCCCGTCGGCCAGGTCGGCGCTGGCGGCCAGATCGGTCCACTCCTCCGGGCCGTCCACCCAGGCATCGCGGTTCACCGACTGGCCCACCTTGTACACCAGGTCGCCGCCGACGTAGGCCGCCGCCGCCGCGACCACGTAGCCCGCCGCCGAGAGCGTGCGCGCCGTGGCCCGGTGGCCCCCGTTCAGGCGCAGGGCCAGCGAGGCCAGGTTCAGCCCCAGGCCCAGGGCGTTGATCAGGCCATGCACCAGCCCCAGCCGGCGCTGCACGCCGCCGACCTCGCTCCAGTCGGTGAAGCCCGTCATGGCGGCCCCGACGGCGGCCACCACCCCCAGGCCCAGCGCCAGGTCGGAGGCCGCGTCCAGGCCGGGATCGCCGCCGCGCCCGGCGCTGACCACGTCGAGTACCTCGGCGGTGGTCCAGGCCCCAATCGGCACGTCGGTAATGACCGGGTGCAGGGGGTGGCCCAGCCAGACCCCGTTGAGCAGGTCCTTCGCCACCCGCC
>DATGEF010000770.1:0-2442 GCA_035310405.1 Chloroflexia bacterium
CGATCCTCGGCGCCCATCCCGAGCTCGCCGCCGTGATCGCCTACTACCGGGCGGTCCGCGTCGATCGCAGCGCCGGGCGGGTCCACAACTCGCTGGACCGCCCGAGCCTGGCCGCCCATCCCGGCTGGACCGGGGCCGATCTCCTGGGCCGCCGGGGCGCGGTCGCGGCCGGCGGCCCGTCGCCGCTGCAACAGGAGCTGGCGGCCCTCGATCCGGCGGTGGCGATCGTCATGTTCGGCACGAACGACGTCGACCAGACCGGGCTGGACGCCTTCAGCCAGGACCTGGACGCCGTGGTCACCACGATTCTCGACGCGGGCATTATCCCGGTGCTCAGCACCATCCCGGACCGCCGGGATACGCCGCAGGCGGCCGCCCGCAGCGGGCCGTTTAACGCGGCCATCCGCGAGCTGGCGGCCCGGGAGCACGTGCCGCTGATCGACTACGGGCGCGCGATGCAGGATCTGCCGCACCACGGCTTGGCCGCCGACCAGGTGCATCCCAGCAATTACCCGAGCCCCTGCCCGGCCTGTGCCTCCGTCACTTTCACCCCGCCGGGGCTCCGCTACGGCTGGAACCAGCGCAACTTCCTGACCCTGGAGATGCTGGCCCACCTGAAAGCCGTCGTGATCGACGACGGCCCCCCCGATCCCTGAGCGCGGGGACCTTGACCCTGAGCCTCGTGACCTTCGCCCCCTAACCTTTCGTTGCTTCGTGTTCCTTCGTGTCCTTCGTGGATGAATCAAACGCGCCTAACTTTTCGTTGCTTCGTGTCCCTGTGTGTCCTTCGTGGATGCATCAAACTGTGCCCGGTAGGCCGCATAATCGGCGGCGGTGTCGATATCGGGAGGCTGCCACGCGGCGGGCAGGGCCACCCGGCAGACCCACTCCGGGTGGCGGGCGATCACCGGCCGGCCCCCCTGGTCGCCCGTCAGCGCCCGCAGTTCGGCGAACGCCGCGCGGCCGAAGAGGGTGGGCGGCCCCAGCGTCCCGCCGTAGACGGGCACCGTGATCGGCCGGCCATGCGTGGTGTAGGCCGCGAGCAGGGCGGCGAAGACGGCGGGCGCCACGTCGGGGGTGTCGCCCAGCACCACCAGCGCGGCCGCCACGGCGGGATCGAGGGCCGCGATGCCCCGGCGGAGCGAAGTCGCCATGCCGGCCGCGAAGTCGGGATTGGCGATCGGGCGGATCGGTAATCCGGCCAGGGCGGCGGCGAGCGCCGGCAGCGCCGGGCGGACCACGACCACGGTCTCGATCGGCGCCAGCGCCAGCACCCCGGCCACCGCGTGGCGCACGAGCGGCGCGCCATCCACCGGGTGCGGTAAGAGCAGCTTCGAGGCGCCGGCCATGCGGCGGGACCCGCCGGCCGCCAGCACCACGGCCGCGATCTGGCGATCCCGCCAGGCGCTCACGGCGGCAGCGGCAGCGCCGCCGCGGCGCCGGTAGGCACGGGCGGGGGGTACGCGGTCCGCACGGGGCGCGGCGGCGGCCGGGGGCTGGGCGTCGGCAGGGGCGGCAGCGGGTGCTGGCCGGTGATCTCGTCGCCGAGCAGGCCCAACAGCACATGGAACGCCCGCGGCTTCTCCGGGTGGTACTCGAACCGGGCGCGCTCGAACCATTGGGTCAGGATCGGGGGGCCCGGGCTACTGCTTTCCATTTGCGGCGCCGTCAGCGGCAGCCCGAAGAGGGCCAGACTCTGCTGGTAGGCATCCAGTTGCGGATCGCGCAGGCCATGGGTGCGCCAGTAGGTCTGGAAGCCGGCGCCGATCTCCTGGTCGCAGACGTTGTGCCCCGTTTCCGCAAACCAGAGGCAGCCGGGCAGCGGGCCGGGCTCGCGCGGGCTGCTGTGCCAGTCGCGCCCCAGTTGCTTGAGCCGGTCGTCGCCCAGCCGCCCGAGCAGCACATCGTAGGGCGGGCGGTTCTCGGGGTGCAGCTCCAAACGGTTGCGCTCGAAGAACTGGGTGACGAAGACGCCGCCCTCCGTTTGCCGGTTTTGGGGCGGCGAAATGGGGTAGCCGAACACGGGCAGCCCGCCATTGACCTCCCAATACTCCCGGAAGCGGCCGTCGACGCAATTGTCGATGCCCGGCACGCCGGGGAAGCAGCGCGGCGCGGCCGGGGGTTGGGCCGCGGGCCCTCCGGCGAGGGCGCCCAGCACGACCAGGCCGATCCACAGCCAGTACGCTTTCATCCAGCACCCCCGTTTTCCGGGGTCGCGACGGCGATCCCGATCTGCGCCCGCGGCGCGGTGGTTTGCCGCTGCTTATACAGGAGGATTCTAGCAGGTTCGCGCGCCCGTGGCAACCCGGGTCGATTTTGGATTTTGGACCATCGGATTTTGGATTTTGGATTTTGGATTTTGGATTGGGAGACGAGGATCCCTCGCCCAACCCCTACCTCCCCAACCCCCAACCCCCCGCCGGATTTTGGATTTTGGATTGG
>DATGEF010000771.1:0-3391 GCA_035310405.1 Chloroflexia bacterium
CCGACCGCCCGCGCACTGGCGCGCCGGGCGGGCGCGGCGGGGGCATGGGGGGCGGGCGCATCCCCCGCGGCGTCCGCGGTCAGGCTCATGCCCGGCATCATGAAGGGCTCGACTTCGTCCGCCTGCCGTTGGGCGTCGCTGGGCGGCGCGCAGGGGTCGATCCGTAACAAGCCGACGTCGACCATGTCGGTCAGCGTCATCAGCGTGAGGAGCTTGCCGAGTCCACTCTGCTCGGCGAGCTGCCCGACCTGCTGCACCCCCTGCCGGATGAGGGTGAGCAGGTGCCAGCCCAGCTCGTTCACGGCCCGCCCGGGGTCGCCGTTCGCAGGAAACAGCGGATCGAGACTCACCCAGGAATCGTCGCCCACGGCCTGATCGGTGCTTTCCTCTTCGTCGATCTGGCGCAGGCCCTCCATAATCAAGTGGCCGTTGTCCGTGGTAATGGTGCGGGCGTAATCGGGCAGGCTGATCGGCTTGGGATAGAACCAGAACCGCGCCCGGGCCCAGCGCATGACATGATAGAACGCTTCTTCGCCTTCCATCAGGACCTCGCCCGTCAGCGTCAGCATGATCCCGGCGTCCACGATCTCCCCGTGCTGTAGAAAAACCACCCCTTTGATCCCATCGTTGATCAGGACCAATGTGCCGCTTTTCTTGCTAATGGTGAGCACCTGGACAACGTGGACCATACTCATGTCGTTGAGCGTGCCTTTGAGTGCCGTCATCTGCAGATCTGTCCTTGGGATAAGCGGGTCGGCTCACGATGTCCGCAGGTCGCTACGGGAATTCCGGCCAGGCTGCCAGTAGGATACGCCAATCTTAAGTTTAACACATTGCGCCCCGGTCCGGTATAGCCCTATAGTCAGGAATCATATAGTACGTTTGGTAAGGCGCCGGGCGGCTTCCTGGTAAGGTGGGCCCCGGACCAGCGACCGGGGCTCCGTCACTTGCCAATGCAAAATTCACGAAAGATCACGTCGAGCAGATCTTCGCCGACCGTTTCCCCGGTAATGGTGCCCAGCGCGGCGAGGGCGGCATGGATGTCGACGGCCACAAAGGCGGCCGGGGTGCCGGCCGTCGCCGCGGCGGTGGCGGCGCGGAGATGATCCGCCGCGGCGCGGAGGGCGTCGCGGTGGCGGACATTCGTGACCAGCGGGGTATCGGCCGGGCTGCTGCGCCCGCTCAGGACGCGGGCGACCATGGCCTGCTCCAGCACGGCGGTGCCATCGGCGGCGTGGGCCGAGGCGGGGACCACCGGCACCCCCGGCAGGACCCGGGTCAGCGTAGCGGGGCTTACCTGGCCCGGCAGATCACTTTTGTTGAGCACGACCAATATGCGATCCTGGATATCCGGGCCGTCTGGCGCGCCCGTGTCCTGATCCAACACCGCCGCCAGGGCCGCCCGATCCGCGTCGCCGAGGGGCTCCGATCCGTCGACGACGAGCAGGACGAGATCGGCGCGTCCCGCTGCCGCCTTGCTCCGCTCGATCCCGAGCTGCTCGACGAGATCGGCCGTCTCGGCCAGCCCCGCCGTGTCGACCAGGACAAACGGCACCCCGCCGAGGCTGGCGGTCTCTTCCAGGGTATCGCGGGTGGTGCCCGGAATGGGGGTCACAATGGCCCGGTCGGCGCGCAGCAGGGCGTTGAGCAGGCTGGACTTCCCGGCATTCGGCCGCCCGATCAGTGCGGTGCGGACGCCCTGCCGGATGATCCGCCCGCTTTCCGCGTCGGCCGCCAGCGCCTGGATCTGGTCCAAGAGGGGGCCGAGAGCCGGGGTGATATCCGCCGGCGGCACGTCGTCTTCGGGAAAATCGATTTCGGCTTCCAGGTGGGCCAGCACCCGCAGAAGCCGGGCACGTAGCTCGCGCACCCGAGTCGAGAGCCGCCCGCCGAGCTGGTCCACGGCGGCCCGAAGCCCGGCCTGCGTGCGGGCATTGATCACGTCCAGCACCGCTTCGGCCTGGGCCAGGTCGAGCCGCCCGTGCAGGAAGGCGCGTAAGGTGAACTCGCCGGGATTCGCCAGGCGGGCCCCCTGGCCGAGGGCCAGGCCGAGCACCTGCTGGAGCGGCACGGGCCCCCCATGGCTGTCGATCTCGACCACGTCTTCGCGGGTGTAGCTGTGCGGCGCGGCCATGTAGGCCGCGAGAACTTCGTCCACCCGCGTGCCGCTGGCCGGGTCGCGCACATAGCCGTAGATCAGGTGATGTGAGCGGGGGGGCCGGTCGGGCGGGAGCGGGCGGCCGGACGCGCGCACAAAGATGGCCCGCAGGATCGGCAGGGCCTGCGGGCCGCTCAGGCGGATCGTGCCAATGCCGCCCACCCCGGGTGGCGTGGCCACGGCGACGATCGTGTCGTCATACATCAGCAAGCCCCGGCTTTCGGCCGCCTAGCGCCAAACGCGCTCCAGGAACGCGCGCGTTTCCTGCGACATGCGGCTCCCGGTGTAAATATGGCGCTCCAGCGGCGTTTCCGGTAAATGCCCATAGTGCGGGCGGTTATCATAGTCGATGCCCGCGATCGGCGTGCTGCCGATCCAGGTGCCGGGCACATCTTCGATGCGCACGGTATGGGTGCCCGGGGGGCAGCCGGCGCCGGCTTGGATGCGGGTATGGGCGGCCAGGTACACCCCCAGCGTGCCGCGCCCGCCGTCCTCCCCCTGGGAGCGGTGCGTCCGGCGCAAAGGCACCCAATTCGCCGGCGGGTCGATGGCCGTAAAGCTGGCCAGGCGCGGATCGATCTGGTACTGCCGGCCGGGGAGGCGCGTGCGGCCGAAATCGCTGCTGTGGTAGTAGAGCGTGTCGGGGTCGCTCAAGAGGAAATACTCGAGCATCGCCGACCCGGCCGCACTGGTGCCGAAGAGGTGGATGCTGCCCGTGCCGGGGATTTTGGCGAGGATGGCGTTGACCCGGGCGGCGCCGGTCCGCAGGTTCTGAGTCGATTGGGCAATATGGAGATGCTGGGCCGCCCAGTCGTCGAAGTTGGGCGCGCCCCAGAGCCGGGATCGCCCGGCCGATCGGCCCCAGCCGCCACGCTGAAAGAGATCTTCGAGCAGGGCGGCGTACTCGCCGAAGGTATGCTCGAAATCGATGACGCTCCGGCAGCCTTTGACGACGCAGCCATCCATGAAGATGTAGGAATCGCCACCCGCCATGGTTTCCCTCTCCTCGAACGTTAGCCGGGGCCGGGCGCCATGCGGGCGGTGACGGCGGCCCGCCCGGCGATGCCCTGGCTGCCCGGGGCTTCAATGGCGAAAGCCGCCGCGGCATGGGCAAACGCGGCGGCGCGCCAGGCATCGCCGCTTTCATCGTAGCCGACGAAAAAGGCGGCGGCGAAGACATCGCCGGCCCCGGTGAAGTCCACCGGGCGGGCGCGGCACGCGGGCGACTGGCCC
>DATGEF010000772.1:0-7471 GCA_035310405.1 Chloroflexia bacterium
ACAAGGCAGTTTGCTATCTATGCCGGTATCAGCTTCAAGATTCCCTTGGTTTCCCATAGTGCCCACCACTATTGGGCCGGAACCGGCACTAGGCTATACGGAATATGGTACTTAGGTCCTGTTTCCGATCCACACTCCTATCCCTCGCGCGCCGGCGCCGTTGCATAGATAGATACCCGACCCTGCGGCGACCACACTCGTCGAACCTGACGCCGCCTGCAGAGTCGCCGCGCCGCCGCACCCGTTCCCGTTCCGCGGCGTGAGTCCATGCCGGATGGGCAAGGTCCGCAGGAGAGAGCAGCCATGCAAGAGAGAGCAACCATGATCGAACAAACTGTGGCGACGTGCCCCGAATGCGGGGCGGTTCAGGTGGACGGGATGACCTGCTGGGAGCAGTTGGGCGCGCTCCTGGGCTGGGAATCGCAAGACCCCGAGCTCCAGGCCGCGCACTTCCTGACCGTCGCCGCGTACAATTTGCAACACCCGGCCCAGTTTACGAGCGGTGCCTGGCCCGGGTTGCGGACGAGCTTCATCGCGCGGTTGGAGCAGGGCACTGCGGTGGAAGATTGGCAGCGGCAGGCCGCCCGCGCGTCTGCCGGGCAAACCCGGGTCTTGCGAAACGAAGTGAACCGGATGCCGGTGCGGCGCTCCTGGAGCATTACCATCGCCGACGTCTACCGGCCCGATCGGCCGGCGGGCGCCGCCGCGCGCGTGCGAGCGTGGGCCGCCTGTATTCGGCAGGAACTCTAGCCGGGGGCGCGCCGCCGCGCCGGTATCCCGATTGCCGGCCGTCTAGTGCGCGCTGCAGTCCAGAGGACCATAGCGCCAGAGCAGGTAATGGATGCCCACATTGCCCATCTGCACGTCCCAGGGCGCGGCGTAGTCCGGGATATAGGTCAACACCCGCCGCTGGTAGGCCTGGATCAGCACGTCGTGCGGCGCGCCCGCGATCTGCACATGCGCCCAGTAGGCTTCGCTGATCGGCAGGCCCGTGATATAGTCCGGCGCGGGCGAGAGCGGCGCCATCCGCGGCGCCCCCCCCACCTCCACCAGGCCGACCTGGTTGATGAACGCCCAGAAGACGGCGGGCACGTTGTGTGACGTGCGTTGCTCATAGTAGGCGATGCGGCTGGCGGTGTGGGCGGCCTGCTGCGGGTCGTGGCCGACCTGGCCGGCGCGGTCAATGGTCGCCGTGACCAGCTGGCCGAGGGCGGGCGGCGCGAGGTGCTGGTCGTCGGGCGTCGAGCTGACCTGCTTGAAGCTACGGTAGGTGGGGGCCGCGCTATCGTCGAAGTCGCTGGCCAGCGGGATCTCGGACGGGGCGCGCGTCTGGTAGCGGGTCGGGCCGAGCTGCACCTGGCCGGCGATCAGCTCATAGGCCAGCAGGCCCGTGGTCACGACCCAGGGGCTGGCGGGGTCGATCACGCCCGCGTTCAGTTCCATGCGGCTCTTATCGAAGTATTGCACCAGGTGGGTGCCGCTGCCGTCGGGCGCCTCAGGATACGGCTCGCGCATGCTGCAGAGGGGCACGGGACCCCAGGACCAGGAGCGGGTCACCTGGCCCGCGGCGACCAGGGCGTCGGTGCGCTCCCAGGTCTGCAGGAAGGCCGGGTCGGAGAAATCGGCGGCGGGGCTCGGCGGGGCGGCGGGCGCGGGGATCAGGATGTCGCCCTCGGTTCCACAGCCGAGCACGCGCAGCCCGGCCGGCTCTTGCCGCAGCGCCGCGCAGGTATAATTACTGGCGCCAGCGGGGGGGCGCGGGACCACCGTGAGCTGGACCGTGTCCTGGATCAGCAGGCCGCCGGTGCCCGGGGTCAGGGTCAGCGTGTGCGTGGCCAGCGTATCCACGCCCATCACCCGCAAGGTGAGGCTGGCCGGCTGGCCGGCCTGATAGGCCTGCCAGAAGCAGTGCTCCGCTTGCTGGGCCGCGCCGGCGTTTTGCACAACCCCGGGGCCGGCCACCTGCACCACGCCACACGACGCGGCCTGGGCGCCACTGGGGGCGGCGGTCAGGGCGGCGGTGGCGAGCAGCAGGCTGCAGACGCCGCCCCCGAGGCTCAGCGCCCGCAGTAGGCGCCCGATTCGTCCCGATAATACTTGCCACATAACCACGCTCCTTTTCCCGGCCCCCGGGCCGAAGTGAACGGCACGCCCCCCGCGGGCAGCGCCCGAGTCAGGGCGCTGCTACACTCTTTAGACGCTCTGGCCGGCTGCGGGGTTCCCGAATGTTGTGGTTTGCCGCGCTCAGAACGTGAGTTGAGCACGAACGGGATGTGCTCGGCACTGGAGCCGGCGCTAAAGTGGTACTCGTAGGGTACTTTTTCGGACACCATCTCCCGCTCCTGGACGTGGCCGGGATCACCTCCGGCGCAGCGTACCGCGGCAGGATTTTGCATGGGCGACTGGGGACTCTCCTAACCCCCCTGCCCCCCTTCCCGGGTTCGGGAAGGGGGGTGCTGGGCACACTACCTGGGACCGCGACGCCGGCGCCCCTTCCCGCGCACGGGAAGGGGTTGGGGTTAGGAATGCTCCCGCGCCGCCATCTAGCCGGCCGCCGCCCGTGCAAAATCTTGCCGAGCCCCCGGCGCAGCGTACCGCGGCACTGTGGATCGCCGGGCTGGGGCCTATCTCATGTCGTGGGCGTCTCCGGCTGGGCCGGGGGGTCGCCCGGGTGTGGCTGGGCCCCGGCCCCCGCGGCCGTCTGGTCGGGGCGCGTGCTGAGATTGGGGCGGACCGGGCTGCTCGTGCCGGTGGCCACCAGTTGCGATCGGCCCCCGGCGCTGAACTCCAGGTTGCGCAGGTAGCCGACGCGTGCCCCGGCGTCCAGGTAGGCCGGGTCGCCGGGCTTGGCCGGATTGCCCCCCGCTCGCGCGCCGGTCGCGGGGATCACGCCCAGGCTGTTCAGCGGGATGCCCCGGGCCTGCCCGTCCGGCGGATACTCGCCCGGGTTGGGCAGGGTCGTCTGGCCGGGCCCGTCCGGGGCGGCTGCGTCGATCGGGGGCTTCTTCTGCTTTTTCGACAATCCAAATGGCATAGGGATCTCCTATCTTTCCTATCTCTAGTATCGGTCAGGCCGGTCAGGGCGCAGGTTAGGGAACCCGGCGCAAATAAGCATCCATCACCTGCCATGAGCTGCGCTCAGGACACGCTTATTCCTTCGTGTTTCTTCGTGTCCTTCGTGGATGATTTATGGCGCCCCATTCCCTTAACGCCGCTCCTTATATTCGCCAAAGACGCGCCGGAGCGCATCACAGATCTCGCCGAGGGTGCAGTGGTCTTCCACCGCCTGCACCAGGTAGGGTAACAAATTGTCCGGGCCGGCCGCGGCCTGCTGGAGGGCCTGGAGCCGATCCTGGACGGTCGTCGCGTCCCGGCTGGCGCGCAGGGCGCTTAGCCGGGCGATCTGGGCCGTGCGCAGGGCCGGGTCGACCTTGAGCAGATCCTCGGGCGGGGCGCCGGCGCTCGCGAAGCGGTTGACGCCGACGATAACCCGCTCGCCGCTGTCGACCTGCTGCTGCCAGCGATAGGCACTGGCCTCGATCTCCTCCTGGAAAAAGCCCTGTTCCAGGGCGGCCAGGGTGCCGCCCAGCTTGTCGATCTGGGCCAGGTAGTCCCGCGCGCCCGCCTCGATCGCCGTGGTCAGGCTCTCGACAAAGTAGGACCCGGCCAGCGGGTCGACCGTGCCGGCGACGTTGCTCTCGTAGGCCAGGATCTGCTGGGTGCGCAGGGCGGTGCGGGCGGAGCGCTCCGTGGGCAGGGCCAGGGCCTCGTCGCTGGCGTTGGTGTGCAGCGACTGGGTGCCGCCGAGCACGGCGGCCAGGGCCTGTAGAGTCACGCGCACGACGTTGTTTTCCGGCTGCTGGGCCGTCAGCGACGAGCCGGCGGTCTGGGTATGGAAGCGCATCATCGCCGAGCGCGGATCGTGCGGCTGCCAGCGCTCGGTCACGAGGCGCGCCCAGAGCCGGCGGGCGGCGCGGTATTTGGCGATCTCCTCAAAGAAATCGCTATGGGCGTTGAAGAAGAACGCCAGGCGCGGGGCAAACGTGTCGATCGCCAGGCCGGTGGCCAGGGCCGCTTCGACATAGGCGATCGCGTTGGCGAGGGTGAAGGCCACTTCCTGCACGGCGGTCGAGCCGGCCTCTCGGATGTGGTAGCCGCTGATCGAGATCGTGTTCCAGCGGGGCACCTGGGTCGCGCAGTAGGTCATCAGGTCGGTGATGATGCGCAACGAGGGCCCGGGGGGGTAAATATAGGTGCCGCGGGCGATATATTCTTTGAGGATATCGTTTTGCACCGTGCCGTCCAGCTGCGCGGGCGCCACGCCCTGGCGGCGGCCCACGGCAATGTAGAGCGCCAGCAGCACGGCCGCCGTGGCATTGATCGTCATCGACGTGCTGACCTGGTCGAGCGGGATGCCGTCGAATAGCTGGGCCATATCCTCGATCGAGGCGATCGAGACGCCGACCTTGCCGACTTCGCCCTCGGCCAGGGGATGGTCCGGGTCGTACCCCATCTGGGTCGGCAGGTCAAAAGCGACCGAGAGGCCGGTCTGGCCCTGGCCCAGCAGGTAGCGATAGCGGGCATTCGACTCGGCCGCGGTGCCGAAGCCGGCATACTGGCGCATGGTCCAGAGGCGGCCGCGGTACATCGTCGGTTGCACGCCCCGCGTATACGGGAAAGCCCCCGGGTAGCCCAGGTCGCGATCGTAGGCGAAGCCTTGTGCTTCCAAACTCGCCGGGGTATAGAGCCGCTCCATGGGCAGGCCGGAGGCGGTCTCGAAGCCGGCCTGGCGCTCGGGGTTGCGGTGCAGGGCCGGCTCCAGCGTGCCCTGCACCCAGGCCTCGTGCGTTTCGGGCGGGCTCATGCGAGGATCACCAGGGGCCGCCCGGTATCCACCGTCTCCCCCGCGGCCACCTGGATGGCCTGGACGGTGCCGGCGCGCGGGGCCGGGATCTCATTCTCCATCTTCATCGCCTCCAGCAGCAGCAGGCGCTGGCCCTGCTGTACGGTGTCGCCCACCTGGACCACTACAGCACGAACCAGGCCCGGCATCGGCGCCTTAATGGTGAGTGGGCCGGTCGGGGCTTGCTTGCCGGCGCTGACCCGGCTGAGGCGGCGCTCGCGCTCGGTTTGCACATGGGCGCTGAAGCGGTGGCCGCGCAGGCTGAGCTGCCAGGTGTTCGCTTGCTCGGGGTCGGGCACGACCCGGACCTGGCGGCTCTGGCCGTCGAGCAGCAACGAGTAGATCGCCGGGTCCTGGGCCAGGCTCCAGTTCGCGGCCTGCTCGGGCTCGTCGCCGATGCGCACCCGCAGCCCGTCCGGCCCGTCGTCGACCGTGACGAGCCATTCGGCGCCCTCGATTTCGACCAGATAGGTGCGTGCCATACCGAGCTAACCCCCGATCCCTGTATCTGCTACATCCGTAAGCTGCGCGGGCGCCCGCCCTGGCGCCATTCGCGGCCCTCGGCGGGGCCCTCCACGGCGTGGCTGGCCGCCGATTGCGCGGCGGCCTGTTCGCGATCCAGATGGGCGGCGATCGCCGCGGCGACTACGGCGATGCGCTGCAGGGCGGCCCGATCCTGGGGATCTGTGTGCGCGGCCGGGTGGCCAAAGCGCTCCACAAAGCCCGTGTCGAAGTCCGCGGCCTGGAACTCCGGCGAGGCCAGCACCGCCTGCTGGTAGGGGATGTTGGTCAGGATGCCCGCGAGCCCATATTCGGAGAGGGCGCGGCGCATGCGCCGGATCGCCTGGTCCCGGTCCTCGCCCCAGCAGATCAGCTTGGCGACCATCGGGTCATAGTAGATCGAGACCTCGGCCCCCGGGTAGATCGCGCTGTCGACGCGGACGCCCGGGCCGCTCGGCTCGGCGATCGCCGGGATGCGGCCGATCGAGGGCATGAAGTTGTGGTCGGGATCTTCGGCGGTGATGCGGCACTCGATGGCGTGGCCGTGGAAGCGCACCTGATCCTGGGTCAGGCGCAGGGGCTCGCCGTTGGCGATGCGGATCTGCTCCTGCACAAGGTCCAGCCCGGTCACCAGCTCGGTCACGGGGTGCTCGACCTGGAGCCGGGTGTTCATTTCGAGAAAATAGAACTGGCGCTCCGGCGTGAAGAGGAACTCGATCGTGCCCGCGTTGACGTAGCCGGCCGCCAGGGCGGCGCGGACGGCGACGGCGCCCATCTGCGCGCGGGTCGCGGGGTCGAGGACGGGGGAGGGGCTCTCTTCGATCAGCTTCTGGTGGCGCCGCTGGATCGAGCACTCGCGCTCGCCCAGGTGGATACAGTGGCCGTGGCTGTCGGCCAGGAGCTGGATCTCGATATGGCGGACCCGCTCCAGATACTTCTCGATATAGACGCCGCCATAGCCGAAAGCGGCCGTGGCCTCGCCGCTGGCCGCTCGGATGGCGTCCTGGAGCTCGCCGGGGGCGCGGACCACGCGCATGCCTTTGCCGCCGCCGCCCGCCGCCGCTTTGAGCAGCACGGGGTAGCCGATCTCGCTGGCGATGCGCGCGGCGGCCGTGGCATCCTGTACTTCGGCCTCCGTGCCGGGCACGACGGGCACATCGTGGGCGATCGCCAGGCGGCGGGCGGCCACTTTGTCGCCCATCAGGCGGATCGCTTCCGGCGGCGGGCCGACAAAAATCAGCCCGGCCGCACGGCAGGCCTCGGCGAACTCCGCCCGCTCGGAGAGAAAGCCATACCCGGGATGGATCGCGTCCGCGCCCGCCCGGTGGGCCACATCGAGGATCGCCGCGCTGCGCAGGTAGCTCTCCGGCGCGGGGGGCGGGCCGATCGGGTAGGCCTCGTCGGCGTAGCGCACATGGAGCGCGTTGCGGTCGGCCGCCGAATAGACGGCCACGCTGCCGATGCCGAGGTCCCGGCAGGCGCGAATGATGCGCAGCGCGATCTCGCCGCGGTTGGCGATCAGGAGCTTCCGGATGGGCATGCGTTAACCTCGACTAGAGCGGGATGTTGCCGTGTTTCTTGGGCGGGTTGGTGTCCCGCTTGTTGGCCAGCATCTCCAGTGCGTCGATCAGGCGCGGGCGGGTCGTGCGCGGCTCGATGACGTCGTCGATATAGCCCCGCGCCGCCGCGATATAGGGGTTGGCGAACTTGGCCTGGTAGTCCGCCACCAGCTGCGCGCGCGTCGCGACCATGTCAGGCGCGTTCTTGATCTCGTCGCGGAAGATCAGGTTGACGGCGGGCTCCACGCCCATCACCGCGATCTCCGCCGTCGGCCAGGCGTAGTTGATATCGCCCCGCACATGCTTACTTGACATAACATCATAAGCGCCGCCATACGCCTTGCGGGTGATGACGGTGATCTTGGGCACGGTCGCCTCACAATAGGCATAGAGCAGCTTGGCGCCGTGGCGGATAATGCCGCCGTGCTCCTGGCCCACCCCGGGCAGGAAGCCGGGCACATCCACGAACGTGATCAGGGGGATGTTAAAACAATCGCAGAAGCGGACG
>DATGEF010000773.1:0-12909 GCA_035310405.1 Chloroflexia bacterium
TTGCCGCCGGTATCCGACGTGAAGAAAAAGCTCTTGCCGTTGCGGGCCACCGAGTAGCCGACCGTCGGCACCGGGTGCTGCATCTGGATCGGCAGGACGCTGTAGCCGTCCGCCCGGAACTGCTGCCCCGCTTGCACGTCGTAGAAGCGGATGCTGGGCGCCTCGGGCCGCGGGATATCGTACATCTTGGGCCAGATGCTCTGGTTCATGATATGCGATTCCAGGGCCTCCCGCGTGTCGGCCTGGCAATAGACCATGATCTGGTTCGTGTGCATCATGTTGAACGCGATCATGGGGATGTCTTTGATATGGTCGTAGTGGCAGTGGGTGACCAGGATGGAGGCCAGTTTGCTCTGTTCTTCAAAGGTGAGGCCCGAGGTGAGGCTGCCGGCGTCGATCGCCAGCACATCGTCGACGAGAATCGAGATAAACTTGGTCGTCTTACTCTCGCCCTGATGTACGCCCAGGAGGCGAATATGCATGATTACCGCCCGACTTTCCGGGGTATTCGACGACGGCGATCGGCGGCCTGTCCTTCGCGACACTGCTTGACCAACAGGCAGCCAGGCCGGGCACCGGAGCGTCCGCCCGCCACGCGGCGGGGTCCAGGGGGCACACCACCAACAGGTGTAAGCTCTGCCTTCGATTATAGCACGACTTTTAACCGACTACAAGTAGTACGTTGGTCCCATATCGCCCAGCCGTAAGTCATGGTAAGGTCGGATCTCCGGCGTCCTGGATCAGGGCCTGAATCTCCTCCTCGCTCAGGCGGACGGCGTCGGTGATCGTCGTCTGCTGGGTGTTGCCGGTGTGGGTGTCCGTGGCCGAGACGCGCAAAATCCCATCCTCGTCCACGTCAAACTTGACCTCGATGTTCGGCTCTCCCTGGCGCGCCGGTTGGATGCCCTGGAGCAGGAGCGATCCGAGCTTCTGGTTCGCCGCCACCAGCGGCCGCTCGCCTTGATAGATTTCTACCTCGACGAATTCCTGGTTATCGGTTGCGGTCGAGTAGCTGCGGGTCACCGCGATGGGCACGGGTGTGTTGCGGTGGATCAGCGGCTCCATCCGCCCGCCCTGGGTGCGGACGCCCAGGGTCAGCGGCACCACATCGGCCAGGATAAGCCCACTGGCCGCCCCGGCCAGGATCGCTCCCTGCACAGCGGCCCCTAGGGCGACGACCTCTTCGGGCTGGACGCTGGCGTTCGGCTCCACGCCAAAGAAGGCCCCCACCGCCTGGCGGATCGCCGGCATGCGGGTCGGTCCCCCGACCAGGAGCACTTCCTGGATGGTGTAGGGGCCCAGGCGTTTGGCGTCTTCCAGCGCCTGGCGGCAGGGCTGCAAGGTGCGCGCGATCAACGGTTGGGCGATTTCCTCCAGGTCGGCGCGGCTGAGCGGGATGGCCAGGTCCTGGATGCCGGCCGTGGGGCTGAGGGCGCCGGGCACCTGGATCAGCGCCTCCGGCTGCTCGGACAGCGCGATTTTGGCGCGCTCGGCGGCGGCGCGCAGGTGCGCCCGGGCCACCAGGTCCGTGGCGAGCTGCGCCTTCTCACCCCCCCCGACGCGCTTCAGCACCCAGGCGACGATCAGCAAGTCCAGGTCACTGCTGCCGAGGTGGGTGTCGCCGTTGGTCGCCCGCACGCGGAACGGCTTGCCGCGGCCGACATCCAGGATGGAAATGTCAAACGTGCCGCCCCCGAGATCGTAGACGGCGACCGTCCGCCGCTCCTCAGCCATCTTTTGGTAGCCGAAAGCCAGGCACGCGGCCGTCGGCTCGTTGAGCACCTGGCGGACCTGCAGGCCGGCGATCCGGCCGGCGTCGCGGGTCGCCTGGCGTTGCGAGTCGTGAAAGTAGGCCGGCACGGTGATCACCGCCTCGCGGACGGGGTGCCCCAGATACGCCTCGGCCGTTGCTTTCAGTTGTTGCAAAATCTTGGCCGAGATCTCCTGCGGCGTGAGCTGCTGGTCGCCCAGGACGACTTTGACCCCCACCTGCCGCCCGCCGGCCTCGGCCACGCGATATTCCAGCTGGGCCAGGTCGGCCTGCACGGTTTCCTCTTCATAGCGCCGGCCCATCAAGCGCTTAATGGCATAAATCGCGGCGCCGGGCTGGTTTTCCGCGATCGCCCGGGCCGCGTGCCCCACCAGCCATTGCCCGGTGGCCGGATCCCGGGCCACGACCGACGGCATGATCCGCCGCCCCTGGGCGTCCGGGATGATCTGCGGGGCGCCGTTTTGCCAGACCGCGATGGCCGACTTCGTCGTGCCCAGGTCAATGCCCACGATCTCTGCCATACTCTCTCCTCCTGGCGGCCGCCGCCCCGGCGGTGCGCTTAGGGTGCGTAGCGATAGCAGCTCACTCCGGCTGCTGATCCGATCCAGACCTCATGCACCTGGCCGATCGCCCGGACGGCGAGCGCCGTGACCCCTTGCGCGGCCAGACCGGAGTTGCTCGGCGTGTAGACCGCAACCGGCACTCCCTCCAGCCTGCCTCCCGCGAGCGGCGCCGGCCAGCGCTCTAGCCCCGCCGCCGTCCCCATCCACAGAGTCCGGTCCGCGGCCGGCCCGACGGCCAGGGCGCGCACATCCCGCCCGGCCGCGCACAGCGCCAAATCTTCGTCGAAGAGCCCCTGGGGGGTGCCGATCCAGAGGCCGTTCGTGCCGGGATCGACCGCCAGGGCCTGGATGGGCAGCCCCAGGTCGCTCGGATACCACAGGCCGGTGTCTGGCCGGTAGGCGAACAGCCCCGCGGAGGTTCCGACCCAGAGGCGGGCGACCGGGGGCCCACCGTCCGCGCTCGTCACCTGGTAACAGAGCGTCTGGATGATCCCCGCGCCGATGTGCGCGGCGGCCGGCGGGACCAGGGCGGCCCATTTTCGGCTGCCGGCCGGCTGCCAGTAAAGGGTATCGGCGTCCGCCGCCCAGACGCCGCCGCCCCCGGTGGCCAGCGCCAGGATGCGGGCGGCCAGCACGTTGACCGGCACATCCCAATCCGTTCGCACGTGGTAGAGGCCGCGGCGGGCGCTGCCGATCCAGAGCTCGTGCGCCTCCTGGCCCGCGGTGAGCGCCCGCACATCGCGCAACTCGGGCGCGTCGTCATAGGTCTGCCAGCGGCCGGCCCCTCCGCCGGCGCGGAAGCAGGCCAGGCCGCGGGCCGTGCCGGCCCAGAGCCTGGCCGCGTCGGCCCAGAGTGCGCCGGTCGCGTTGCTCAGGCGGTCCTCGGCGTCGAGCGGCAAGGCGGCCACGCACTGGTCGGGGCGTACCTCAAATAGGCCATTGGCGCCCCCCGCCCAGATCCCGCCTGCCGCGAGCAGGGGGCGCGCGTTATCCGCGGGCGCCGCCGGCGGGCCGGCGGCACAGAGGAGATTCACCCGGCCGGGCGGCGACTGGGCGACCGGCTGCCAGGTGTGGGCGACGACCCGGCCGATCCCAGCACTGGTGGCCGCCCACAGGTGCCCGGTTTCCGGCTCGGCCACCAGGCTCAGCACGGCCTGCCGCGGCCAGCCGGTCTCTTGCCGCGGCGCCGCTCCATCGGGCGGCACCCAGTACAGGCCCGCGCTGGTGCCGGCCCAGATCTGGCCCCCGGGCGCCGGGGCCAGCGCCCGCACCTGCGGCGGCGGAGTCTCCCAGCGGCTCCAGGGATACGTGATCACCGGCCCATCCTCGGCATAGAGGTGCAGGCCCCAGGCGTTGCCGATCCAGAGGTGCTCGCCATCCACCAGCAGGGCCTGGATCTCTTGACCGGCCAGCCCGCGCCGGATCAGCAGTTGCAGGGGACCATCCGGGTGCGCGATCGCGCCGAGCGCGCCGGGGCCGTCGCGGTGCTGCAGGGCCAGGTAAATGCCTCCCGCCGGGCGCGGCACCATCAACAGCACGGTCCAGGATCGCAGATCGGCCTGTGCCGTCCACGCGGTCCGCTCCGGGGCCAGGCTGCACAGCCCGCCTTCCGCGCCGCCGGCCCAGACGACGCCGGCCCCGTCGACCGCCAGGCTACACGTGGCGTTCCCCAGCAAGCCATGCTCGCTGGTATGGCGGATGCAGAGCTGCGCGGCGGGGGTCCAGCACAGGACGCCGCCCCAGGTGGCTAGCCAGACGCGCTCCTGCGGCAGATCGACCGCCGCGGCCCGGATATGCCGCTGGCTGGCGTAGCTCGTCCACCCGGGATAGCAGGGGGCGGCGAACCGGCGCTGGGTTACGGCCCGCTGCTCCGCCAGCTGGCGTTGCAGGAGCCGCGATCCCAGCTCGCCCCGGCGCGCCACGATCTCGCCGCGCCCGGCGGCGCGCGGCGGATCAGGCATCCGCGGCCTCCTCTTCGGCCTGGTGCGCTTGCCACTGGGCTTCCAGGCCCGCCAGCTTGTGGGCGAGATCGGCATTTTTCGCCGTCTGCTGCGCGGCCAGGTCGTCCAGGAACGCCAGCCAGTGCGCCCGGCGGGATGTTTTCCGGACCAGCCAGAGCTCGTAATTCGGGTGCCTTTCCAGCTCCCGCACTTTCTGCTGCCAGGCGGCCAGTCGTTTTTCTAACGCCCCGAGCCACTCCTGTAGCCGGACCTGTTGGGCGGCGGGCGTTTCCCAGGCGTCTTCGGGGGCGGTCCAGACCGGCCCCCAGGGCAGCAATTCCAGGATATCGCCGATTTCGCAGCGCTGATCGGCCAGCAGCCCATTGATCGTTTGCCGCACAACCCGCTGCTCGGCGCCGACGAAATTCCAGATATGGTCCACCAGCTTGAGCTTCTGGGCCGCGCGCAGGTCGGCGACGGGGGTCGCCACCAGGGTCGGGGTGGGCGTCCGATCGATGACGAGCGGCAGGGGCGCCACCTCGACGGGCGGGGCCAGCGCCGGGAGCGGGAGCGGCGCGGGTCGCCGGCGTAGGCGCGCGAGAAGTCCGTCGATCGCGGCCTGGACTTGCGCCGCCTGCGCATTGGCCGCCCCCACGTGCGCCGCGTACTCCTGCTCGACCTGTGCCAGCCCGGCGCTGGCTTCCTCCGCGCGCTGGCGCAGCGGCGCGATCGCTGCCAGCGTGCCCTGGATGCTGGTCAGCAGCGCCGTGATCTCATCCTCGATCGGGGGCATCGCGGTTCTCCCTGTCAATCCACCAGCAGCCGCTGATCGGTGCCGCTATACAGCCCATAGGCCAGGCCCAGGGGATTCTGGTACTCGTGCAAGAAATGCAGCCGTGTGTCCAAGAGCACCTCGCCGATGTAGGGTTTGGTTTGCGGCTTCTCCAGCAGGCGGCGATAAAACTCGGTGGCGAACGCGTAGGCAAAATTGTCGGGCATGCGGCAGGCGGTGGCGATCACGCCGTTCGCGCCGAAGTCGATCAGGCTCTTGGGGAAGCTCTGCGATTGGAGCAGCTGCAGGGGCGTCCCCGACTCGCAGGCGTTCAGGAAAATCAGGGGGCGGTATTTGGCGCGGAAGCCGCTGCCCTGGCGCTGGATAAAGTTCTCGAATTTGGCCAGGATCATCGCCACTTCCCGCTGGTGGGCTGTGATCGTCAGGAACGACTGCGACACATCCTCGGCGTCGGGGGTGGCGCAATGGCAGGCCAGGTGAATCATGCCGTAGGCGAAGTCTTCGCGATTAAACAGCTCCAGCACCTTGCCGGGCCCCGTCAGTTCTTCGTTCGAGATGGCCTCTTCCAGGCGCTGGAGACTGATCGGCAGGTTGAGGGCGGCGCCGATCTCCCGCAGCTTCGCCTCGATCTGCTGCAATTCCGCCTCGGAGTGCTGTAACCCGGCGTGCGCCGAGGCAAACACGCCACTTTGTAATTTGACCAGGCCCTTGAGCCGGTTCGGCGAGTAAAGATGGCCGATCGGATACCGAAAGCCCCAGAACTGCTCCTCCTGCCCCCGAGCGAACGAGTCGGCCTGGTTACCCGTGTAGACCATTTCCCAGAGCAGGGCCATTCCGGGGGGGAAGGTGATATCCAGGCTGATGCTGGTCTCCTCCCCCAGATCTTGCAGATCGGCTTCTTGCCCGAGGAGCGCTTGCCACAGCCCCCGCGGCAGCCGCCCGAAGGCATCCTCGCCCACGGTTTTCAGGCTTTCCCTACAGGCCAGGTAGTCGCCATCGGCCAGCGGCTCCAGGTCGCGCCCCTGCTTCATCACTTTCAGCCGGATCTTTTCCAGGGCCTCGATGAACCGCTTATTCAAGTTGTCGACATCTTTTTCTTTGTACGTGACGTCGAACGGCTGCCCCTCGATAAAGACGACGGGATATGCCGGGTGAAACCACTCAATATCGATCGCCTTGCGCGATCCCCGCGGCGGGATCGCGCCACTGGTGCCGCTGGGACTCATGGGCCATCCTCCTGCGGCCCGGCCGGCGCCGCCGTCAATTCCAGCTGCAGGGTGTGAATTCTGGTGTTGCTGTCCAGTAAGCGCACGGTGAGCAAGAAAGGCCCTTCTTCGCGCGGCGTGAGGTCGGCGATGGCCTCGACCATCGTCGGGTCCTCGGCGTGCATCGCGACTGGGTCCGGCATCCGGTCCTGGTGCCCCGGCGCCAGGAACAAGGCCCGTGGCTGGCGCGGCAATTGCGTGGCCTGGACCAGCCGGTCGTCATAGCCAATGGGCGGGCGGGTGCGCATCGTCGCCCGGAAGTAATACCGTTTGCCGATCTGCAACGGCTCGTCGGGGTTCAGGCAGTCGAGGGTGCTGTAGCCCTCGCTCTCCTCGGGCCGGTAGGCCCGCGCCCGCGGATCGCCGAACAGGGTGTAGGCCAGCCAGTCCGGGCTGCCGGGCATGGCCGCCGCGACGGCCAGCCGCGCCTGGCGGACGGCGTCGCCCAGCGGCACCCGCTGGCCCAGCCGCTGATAAAAGGCCGGCCAGAATACCCGATCGGCCGCCGCCACCGTCGGCCACCCGGGCCCGACGACCGCGCTGGCCCCGCTGCGTAGGAAAGGCAGCACGCGCCCGGCCAGCATCCCCCCGGCCGGGTCGCCGTCGCCTTCCAGGGGTGGTGGGCCCAGGATGCTCAGCGTGACCACCGGGCGCTTGAAGCGCAGGTCCAATCGGGCATAGGGCACGTCATCCTCGGCGGAGCGCGGCCGGGACCCGCCATCGCGCCGGATGATCTCGCGCTGCACCGACTCCCCGGCGTGGCGCAGCAGGTGCAGGCCGTACACTTCGGTCTCCGGCCGGACCATGCCGCTGAGGCCATAGCCGGACTCAGCCTTCAGCAGCGCTTTCCACCCCTGGAGCTCGTCATCCTCGTCTTCGTGCCCGGGCTCCAGGAGCTTATAGTGGGCCAGAGCCACCTGGTTGAGCGGGACCTCGCTGTAGAGGGCCGGCCCCAGGCCCTCCACCCAGTGGCCGACCTGATAGCGGGCGCCCAGGAAGCCCAGCGGCTCGTCCTCTTCGTCGCGGTAGGGCGCCACCAGCTCCCAGGGCAGCCATAAGCTCCCATCCTCGACAAACAGCCAGGTCGTGAGCCGGTCGGCGGCCTGCCAGAACACCTCGCGCAAGGCCGCAGCGCCCGCGGCCGGGAAGAGGCTATCGAAGAGGTCGCTGCCCAGCGAGAGCAGCCGTTCCTGGGTATCTTCCGGCGCGCAGGGACCGGCCGGCTGCACGGCCTGGGCCAGCCGCCGCCGCAGGCGGGCCAGGTCGGCGGCCGTCAGCTGCACCTGGCCCACTTCCCGATCGCGGCAGAGCAGCCCCGGCAGCCGGCTGGTCAGCCGGTAGATCAGCTGGTAGCGATCGCTGGGCCCGGCCGGGCAGTTCGTCTCCACCTGCAGGACGAAGTCGGGGGCCGGGGCGGCCCGCAAGTGGAGCGCCGGCAGGATCGGCACCCGCGCGACCCCGGGCGCGGGCGGCACCACCAGCACTTCGCCGGCGACGGCGATAATGCGTGTGTGCCCGGTGTGCGGGTTCTGGATGAACAGCTCGACCGTATAGGCTTGCTTCCCCGGCAGCCGGGCTTGCAGCTGAAAGGTCGCCGGGCGTGGCACGCCGCTGCGCGGGTCGCGCGGCAGGGCCCGGATCTCCGTTTCCTCCACCCGCAGCCCGTCGGCGCTGACGAAGCAATATAATTCGGCGATCCCGGCCGGCAGCGCGAACGTCTCGGCGCCCGCCTCCGCCGGCCGGATCGCGACCCGCAACGTTAGCCGCTGGCCGACGGTGATCTGCGCCGGGGGCGCGCTCAAGGCCAGGCTATAGGTCGCGGGCGCCTCCGATGCCGGCGCGGCCGCGCGGACCAGCGCCTGGTAAGCGGCGACATACGCCTGGTACGCGATCTCTTCCCGCAACACAAAAACAACCTGCTGCAGGCGGCTCCCCTGTTCCAGGTGGCCGGCAACGGCTAGCAGAATCTGCGGCGCCGCCTGCGCGGGGTCCAGCCCCAATCCCCCACTGCCCATCGCCGGGAACGCCAGGGTCTGGACGTCGGGCAGGCGTTCGGCTTGCTGCAGGGCGGCGACGACGCCCCGGACGACCGTGATCGGGATGGTCTCCGCCGTGGAAACCACTCCATGCACCGCGCAGTGGATCACATAGCGCGCCGCTACGCCGCTGACCGCGCTCACCCGGGCCGCGCCGACTTCCAGCGCCGGCTCGCCCCGCAGCCGCGCCGCGATCTCGGGACCCAGCCGCTCAATCAGCTGCTGCCCCAGCGCCCCGTCAAAATCCAGTTCACGGCTGGTGGGGTGAACCAGCGCATCGACCGGCTGGTCGAGCAAGTCGCCCTGCACAAGTGTGATCCGCGCCAGCGCCGCCGCCCGGCTGATCGGCGGCGCGTAGCGGCGGCTGGCCTGACGGATGGCGGCGATCGGCAGCGGGCCGCCGGGCGGGGTGGCCGCGATCAACGTACTGAGGGCATCGGCCGCCAGCCCCAGGGTCTCCGTGAGCCAGGCCGTGGTTTCGTCCCCGGCGGCCAGCAGGCCCAGCACCAAGTGCTGCGTGCGGATGGGCGCCGGCGCCGCGCCGGCCCGGGCGGTGGCGGTCTCGACGACCGTTTGCGCGGCGGCGTCCAGCGGGATCGTGTCCAACGTGCTGGGGTTGGCCGGCGCCAGGGTCGCGAACGGGATGCTTTCGGGGGCCGTGCGGGCCAGGAAGGTTTCCAGCGAGGCACGTAGCGTCGCGTCGTCGTCGAACAGGGTGAGGATCTCCAGCAGCTCCTCGCCGGTGCGGCGCGAGAGGTAGAGGCCCGCCAGGAGATGGGCCGTCGAGATTGCCGCGGCCCCCGCCGCCTGCCGGATGCCTTCGGCCCAGGCGAAGATGGCGATCATCGACTGGGTGAGTCGCTCGCGCAGGGCCGGCGCCAGGGTCGGCGCCGGGACGACCAGTACCTGTGCTAGCGGGTGGCCATAGAGGGTATACGCCAGCCAGGTCGAGTTGCCGGGATTGGCCGCCCGAATCTGCAGGCGCGCCTCCCGGCAGGCCGCCCCGAGCGTCTTGCCGGCCCGCAGCCCCTCATAGAAGGCAATGGCGAACTGCGCGGCCAGATCATCTTGCACTGTCCAGTTGGCGCCGAGGACGCCGCTACAGCCGGCGCGCAGCAATCGATCCGCCCAGGCGCCGGCGCCGATCGCATTCAAGAAGATAAAGGGACCTGATTTACGCAGACCGCCGAGCACGGATGGTGTATTCAGGTCGGCCGGGGTCAAGCGCGTCGTGCCGATCAAGAGCGCTGCGTCGTTGCGGGCCGCAGGATTGACGCGGCCGTGACCGGCGAAATGGAAGAGCTTGCTTTCGCCTTTCGCCATGGCCGCCAGGACCTCCGGCCCGCTCCGCGGCAGGGGGAAAGACAGAACGACCGGGGGCCAGGTGCGGGGCAGGTTGGTGAGGTACTCGCTTTCCATCTGGGCGCTCGGTACGCCCCCCGGCCAGGTAATAGGGCAGATCTCCCGTAGGGTAATGGTGCGCGGCACAGGCGCGGGATCGTCGCCCGGCAGCCAGCGCGTGAGCTCGAAGCGGGCGCCCAGAAAATCGGCGTCTTCGGGGCGCAGGTCCGAGCCATAGGGCTTGACGACCTCCCACGGAATCCAGGTCTCCGTGCTATTGATTAAGATAGTGCGGGCCTGGGCGGCAAATTGCTTATAAAAGGCCTTCAGCGGGTCGGAGAATAATTGATCGTAGAGTTGCGCACCGATGCGCGCCAGGCGCCCTTCTGCTTCCGCATCGCGGGTCAGGCCGCCCAGGTTCGCCAGCGATGGGCGGGTCGCCGGGAAATCGGCCTGCTGGCTGAGCTCCGTATAAACCTCTTGAGCCCAGGCCTCCACGTTATTGAGGGCGACTGTCCCGGCGTCGACGCGCTGCGGCGCGCCGTTCTGGGGCCAGGCATACTGGAACTGCAGCAGGTCCACGCCTTTCCCGGCGCGGCGCTCGACGTAAAGAATTACATCCGGCTCGGTCGCGGGCGGGTCCAGCAGGGGCCCGAACGTCGCCGGGTCCGCCGCCTGGAGCGCCCGGCGCGCACCGGGCGTGCGGGCGACCAGCGCATAGAGCGCGCGCCCCGCCGCGGCCTGCGCCGGCAGGTCACCCCACCCGGCCAGCGCCTGGCCCAGCCCCGCCGCGACCGCCTGAAAGAAGGACACCGCTTCGGCGCCCAGCGCCTCGTCCACCGCCGCCCGGTGCTGCTGGATGCTCCAGGCCGCGGCGAAGGGGTCCTGGACGGGCTCATCCTCAAACATCGGTGGATAAAGTGCCTCGTTCGCCGCGATCAGCGGGTCGGCGGGGTCGGCCACATGGATCGTCAGCGGCAGATAGCCGATCAGCGCGCCGCCCTGCGTGATCACCACCCCGATCTCCTGGTCGCCGGTGTACTCCGCGCGCGACTGCAGCGGAAAATGAACCGGGCCGAAATGGGTCTGCGGGCCGACGAACCAGTTGATAATCGCTTCGCGATGGGCGGCCGGACCGTCGAGGCCGAGGCGAAACGCCGGGGCAAAGATATAGGCGGACACCGGCCCGGCCCCCGCCGGCGCTTCCACCTCCGCCGGTGCTTCCACCGCCGCTGGCGCTTCGCCTGGTTGAATGCCGGAATCCTGAACCTGCACCTGCAGAAGGGCACTGCTGTATTCCGGCGGCGCCTCGGTCAACGCCAGGGTCAACATGCCCTGCTCCCCGACCATGACTGCTGGGGGCGCCTGCACGCTGACATACAGCGGGATGGTGGCCGGCGGCGCGGCTGGGGTGGTGCTCGTGCGCGCCTGCGCAACGTCCTCCCTGGTTGTCGGGGCGCCGGGCGGGGCTTCCGCGGCGGGTACGGCAGACGGGGCTTCCGCGGCGGGTGCGGGCGGGACTTCCGTGGCGGGCCGGGGGAGTGGGACTTCTGTGGCGGGCGTGGCGCTCTCGACAGCGTGGGAGGGTCTGGCTGCGTCTGGCGGGGGATTAGCCTTTATGATCGCGTCGAGCGCTTGCTGGGCCGCCTGCTGGACGCCGGCATTGGGATCGTTCAGCAGTGCTTGCAACGGCTCGATGGCTCGGGTATCGCTGAGCTGGCCGAGTGCTTCGACAATGGCCTGGCGCACGGGGGCGGCCGGGTCACTTCGTCCACCGGGCAGGAATCGCCGCAAGCCACTCGCCGGGGTGCTCTCCTTCAGCCACTCCAGCAATATGTCGACCGCCTGGCCGTAGGTACTCGGCTCCAGCAAGGGGACAGCTTGGCGCAGCAGGGTTACATCTTTCGCTTTCCGCGCCTGCTGCAAGAGGAGGATGGCGCTCTGCCCGGCGCGGGAGCTTGCCTGCCGGCTATGGTCCTCCTCGGCGCGCTCCTGTTGCGCGGCCAGGGCCTGTGCCTGCTTCAGCTCGCGCTGCCGGGCGGCTTCCTGCGCCTGCGCCTCTGTTTCCAGCGCCGCCCGGCTCTGGGTCACCAACGCCGTGAGCCCGGCGCTGTACCCCAGCTCCTGGGCGTCGGCATTGTCCAGCCAGCGCTCGGCTTCCCCTAACTCGACCTCGTCCAGCAGCCCGCCCTGCGCCGCGCCCAGGCGCGTCCACTCCTGCCCCTTGTCTTCCAGTCGGCGCCGCGTCAACTCCGCTTCCCGCCGTTCCCCCAACCACTGGCCCAACGTCGGCCAGCCGCTGATCAGCGCCTCGTGGGCGAGATCAACATACCGTCCGCCTTCCTGCCAACCGCCCAACGTCAGCAAGCGATTCTCGGTTAAGATAGCCAGCGTCTGCGCGAACATGGCCGGGTCATCGCCCACAGCCTGCAAGGCCTCAACCGGTTGCCGGCGGCGGGTGTCCGGGCGCCCTTCCCCAAACTGCACGAGCCGCAAAAAGATGCGCCGGGCCATAGCTTGCTCGGCCGGCGCCAGCGAAGCGAACACCGCGTCTGCGCGGATGGTCAGGGCTGAGGCCAGGCCCCCGAGTTGCTCATAGGCGCGCAACGGGATCAGCCGCCCCTCTATCCTAGCCCAAAGTAGCACCAGGGTTTCCTGGAGGAGCGGCAGGCTTCCGGGCTCGTCCGCGGCATCGGCTAGCAGCCGTTCGATCAGGGCCGGTTCCAGCGTCACCCCCACCTGTTCCGCCGGGCGGGCGATAGCCTCGCGCAACGCCGTGCGGTCCAATGGGGCAATGTCCAGGCGCTCACGGCTCGCCACCGGCCAAAGGTCGGAAGTCATGAGGTCAGGATAGAAGTCGGCGCGCAGCGTCAGCAGCAGGGTGCAGCGGGGGTCCGCACGGAGCGGCTCCAGGGCGGCCAGCCAGGCCGTCTGAGTGGCGCGGTCGGTCTGGGCGAACAGCTCCTCGAACTGGTCGATCACCAGCAGCAGGCGCGTGGCCGGCGGCGGGGCCGCCAGGACGGCGGCCAGGGTGGCGCTGGTCGGCGGGCCCCCCAGGGCAGCGACGAGCGCGTCCCGCGGGTGCGCCCCGGGCCGCAGCGTGCGGACGCGCCAGGTGCCGGGCGGCCAGGAGCCGTGGCGCGCCAGGGCGGGCAGCAGCCCGGCGGTCACCAGGGAGGACTTGCCGGAGCCCGACGGGC
>DATGEF010000774.1:0-8976 GCA_035310405.1 Chloroflexia bacterium
TCGATCACGGCCTGCGTGACCGCCGCCGTCGTGGCGGTGCCGCCCAGGTCTGGGGTGTGTGGGCCGCGGCGCAGCACGGCGGCGCTGGCCGCGCGTACCGCGGCGGCCGGGCCGGCGGCGCCGAGGTAGTCGAGTAGCAGCGCCGCCGCGCCGATGGCCGCGAGCGGATTGGCGATGCCCCGGCCGGCGATGTCCGGCGCCGAGCCGTGGACGGGCTCGAAGACGGCGGTTTGTGCGCCGATGTTGGCTGAGGGCGCCAGGCCCAGGCCGCCGCCCCAGGCGCTCGCGGCGTCCGAGAGGATATCGCCGAACAGGTTGGTCGTCACCAGCATGTCCAGCCGCTCCGGCGCGCGCACCAGTTCGTAGGCGGCGGTATCCACCAGCAACTCGTCCACGACCAGGCCGTCGGCATCGGCCAGCGCGGCGAGCGCCGCTTCGCGGAACAGGCCGCAGGTTTCCCGCAGCACGTTCGCCTTATGCACCAGCGTCAGCCGGCGCCGACCGTGCCGGCGGGCATAGGCCAGGGCAAAACGGGCGATCCGCGCGCTAGCCGCGCGGGTGATCACCCGCGTTGCAGTGGCGCGGTCCCCGGACCGCGCCTCGCTGCCGCCGTACAGCCCCTCAGTGTTTTCGCGGATCACCACCAGGTCGATGCCGGGGCGCACGCCGGGCAGCGGCGGCGACTGCACAGGGCGCACGCAGGCATAGAGATCGCAGGCGCGGCGCAGCTCCACGATGGGGCTGTGGTAGCCGGCGACCCGGTGCAGCGGCGATCCTACCGCGCCGAGCAGGGTCGCGTCGGCGGCCTGCACGGCCGCCAGCGTCGCCGCGGGCAGGGCCGTGCCCGTGTGCTGGAAGGTCGCCCACCCGGCGTCCGCCGTCGCGAAGGTGGCCGGTAGCCCGGTGGCCTCCAGGACGGCGCGGGCGGCCGGGATCACCTCGGCGCCGATCCCATCGCCCGGGATCAGGCAGATGCGATAGCTCATGGGGCCGCCACGCCGGGGAAGTGCCCGTAGCGGCGAAAGTAGGGGACGATCCCGCCGGCGCTCCAGACTTCGCGCACAAAGGCCGGCGGGGCGGGCAGCTGCACCGCGTGCTCCGCGGTCTGGAGCAGGCCGTGCTCCCGGTCCAATGCCACTTCCGCGCCATCGGCCAGCCAGGGCAGATCGGCCTCGAAGAGCGGCAGGCCCAGGTTCAGGGCGTTGCGGTAGAAAATGCGCGCAAAGAGCGGCGCGATGATCGCCGCCACGCCCACCAGCTTGAGCGCCTGGGGCGCGTACTCCCGCGAGGAGCCGCAGCCGAAGTTGCGCCCGGCGACGATCACATCCCCCGGCTGGACGGTGGCCGCGAACTCCGGGCGCGCCTCGATGAACGGGTACTTGCGCAACTCGGCCTCAGCGGTCATGTAGGGGGCGTAGCGACCGGGCACGATCTGGTCGGTGTTGACATCGGCGCCGAAGCGCCATACGCGAGCCATGGGCATCCTCCTTTAGATCGCGCGCGGGTCGGCGATATAGCCGGCGAGCGCGGTGGCGGCGGCGACCTCTGGCGAGGCCAGGTAGATTTGGGCGTCGGGCGCGCCCATGCGCCCGCGGAAGTTGCGGTTGCCGGTGAAGAGGCAGACTTCGCCGGGCGCCAGCACGCCCATGTGCCGGCCGATGCAGGCCCCGCAGCCGGGCGTGCCGATGGTGGCGCCCGCGGCCAGCAGGGTCAGCAGGGTGCCGTCGCCGGTCGCCGCCTGCAAGGCCGCGCTCGACGCGGGCACGACCATCATGCGCACGCCCGGCGCGATCTGCCGGCCCCGCAAGATGCGCGCGGCCGCCACCAGGTCCTCGTGGCGGCCGTTGGTGCAGGTGCCCAGGTAGACCACGTCCACCGGCACACGGCCCAGATCGCCCAGGTCCACCACATTGTCCACGGTATGCGGCACCGCGATTTGCGGGGCGAGGGTCGCCAGGTCGATGTCGATCACCTGCGCGTATCTGGCGCCTTCCTGCACCTGGAGCCAGGCGGGCACCGGGTAGCGAACGGGCAGCCCAGCGGGGGCGACGATGCCGGCTTTCGCGCCCACCTCCAGGGCCATCGTGGTCAGGGTGGTGCGCTCGCCGGTGCTCAACCAATCCAGGCCGTGGTACTCGACGGCGCGGTAGGTGGCGCCGTCTGCGCCCAGCGTGCGGGCCAGGCGCAGGGCCAGGTCCTTCGTGCCGACGCCGCGCCCGTAGCGGCCCTGCCCGCGCACCAGGATCGTCTCCGGCACGCGCAGCCAGGTCTGGCCGGTCGCCAGAGCCAGGGCGATATCGGTCGAGCCCATGCCGGTGCCGAAGGCGGCCACGGCGCCATAGGCCGTCGAATGCGAGTCGGAGCCGACGATCAGCCGGCCCGGCTCGGCCAGCCCTTCCTCAATCAGCACCTGGTGCGCGATGCCGCGGCCCGCGTCGAACCAGTGGGCGATGCCCTGCTCGCGCACCCAGCGGCGCAGGTCGCGCTGGGCGGTGGCCGTCGCCAGGTTGGCGGCGGGCGCCACGTGGTCGATGACCACGGCCACGCGCTGCGGGTCCCGCACCCGGGGGCAGCCGAGCTCGTCGTGCAGGACGCGGATCACGCTGGGGGCGATGCTATCGTGCACCATCACCAGATCCACGGCGACGGTGTGGACTTCGCCCGCCCGCACCGGCTGCCCGGCGGCCTGGGCGAGAATTTGTTCGGAAAGCGTATAGGCCATCGAGAATGCTCCTTTCCGGCCTGGGGGCCCTGTCAAAACCAGTGGTACTGCACATCCGATCTCATTCCGCACTCCGCACTCCGCATTCCGCATTCGTGGGGGCGGCGTGTTCGCGCAGTAGCCCGTCAAGCTGCGCCTGCGTCAGCGGCGCGTCGTCGGCCAGGGCCTTGACGCGCGCCGTGGCCGTGCGCAGGGCCGGTTCGCTCAAGTGCAAGCCCAGGTCCCCCGCGCGCCGGGCCAGGGCGTGGCGGCCGGTGAGCCGGTGGCCGATCAGCACGGCGCGGTCGCGGCCAAAGACGCCGGGGTCGAGGACTTCATAGGTGCGCGGCTCGCGCAGCACGGCGCTGGTGTGCAGGCCGGCCTTGTGGGTGAAAGCGGTCGCGCCGGTGATGCAGGAGTTGAACGGGATGGCCACCCCGACCAGCGCCGCGACCTGCGCGTCCAGCGCGGGCAGCAGCGGCAGCCGGTAGCGGGCGACCAGGGTGGGGTCGGTGAGGTACAGCCGGGCGATCAGGCCGCTCAAGGCGGTGATGCCGTTGCGCTCGCCGATGCCGAGCACGGTGGTATCGATATGGGTCGCCCCGGCCAGGATCGCGGCGTAGGCGTTGGCGATGGCACAGCCGCCGTCGTTGTGGCCGTGGAATTCGATGTCGCAGCCGACCGCCGCGCGCACCGCGCCGACCACGTCGGCGACTTGCCAGGGGGTGGCAATGCCCACGGTATCGGCGATGCCGACGCGCTGGACGCCGAGGGCCGCCACCGCCCGGTACACGGTGAGCAGGTCGGCCAGCGGGGTGCGGAAGGCATCTTCGCAGGAGAAGCGCACCTCCAGGCCCCGCTGCTGGAGGAAGCGGATGGCCTGCGTGGCCTCGGCGATGATCGCCGCCAGGCCCCGCCCGTGGCTGTAGGTGCGCAGGTAGGGGGATGTGCCGAAGAGGAGATTGACGCCGGCCACGCCGCACTCGGCGGCGAGTTGCACATCGGCCAGCGTGCAGCGGGTGTGCGCCAACACGCGGGCGCGCAGGGGAAGCGCGGCAATCAGGCGTAGGTCCGCCGCGGACTGCGGCGACGCGGCGGGGGAGGTCAGTTCGAGATAGTCGACGCCGAAGGCGTCGAGGGCCTCGGCGATGGCCCGGCGGTCGGCGCTGCGGAACTGCGCGCCCGCGAACTGCTCGCCCTCGCGGAGGGTACTGTCAACGATCTGCACGGGGTGAATCGGGCGCACGATGTCTACTCCTTTCCGGTTCCAGCTCCGGTTCCAGCGCGCGACCGCGCCGGGCTACACCACCGCTAAACGGGCGCTTGGCTTGCAGGTGCTTTTTCAGGGTTTTCATGGCCATTCCTCCTGGGTGATTGGGTTGGGACAATAAAAAACCGCCGGGCCCACTTGTGAGGCCCGGCGGGAAGTTGTCAGACGTTAGCAGACAAACACCACTATCCAGACCACGTGGCCGGCTTCTTGGCGCCTTTGTTCTGCTTGCGCGCGCTGCTATGCACTTGGCTGGTCATCATTGGCATTACGTGGTCCTTGCGCAAGCGAACTGCTTGCTGGGCCATATCTTAACAGAACTCGCGGCGCGTGTCAATAGGTTTTCCGAGATTCCGTGAATTCATCGCGAATGCGGAGTGGCGATGGCGGTCAGCAACAGGCCACCCGCGGGCGCGGGGGGTCCTGGACCTCCTGCTGGCTGCGCACCAGAGCGGCGTAGACGCCATTTTGCGCCAGCAGCGTCTCGTGCGTGCCCTGCTCGACGATTCTGCCATCGTCCAGCACCAGGATCAGGTCGGCGTTGCGCACGGTGCTCAGGCGATGGGCGATCACGATGCGCGTGCAGGCCAGGGCGCTCAAGGCCTGCTCCACGGCCTGCTCGGTCAGCGCATCCAGGTGGCTCGTCGCCTCGTCGAGCAGCAGCACGGCGGGCCGGCGCACCAGGGCGCGCGCCAGGGCGAGGCGCTGGCGCTGGCCGCCCGACAGGCCGCTGCCGTCTTCGGCGATGCGCGTCTCATAGGCCATCGGCATCCGGATGATCTCGTCGTGGATGCCGGCCTGCCGCGCCGCCTCCAGCACCGCGTCGAACGGCACGTCGTCGGCGTTGAGGGTGATGTTTTGGCGGATCGAGCCGCTGAACAACGCCGGCTCTTGCAGCACGATGCCGAACTGGCCGCGCAGCGCGCGGTAGTTGAGTTGGTCCAGCGGCCGGCCGTCGTAGCGCAGTGTGCCTTCGCCGGGCGGGTAGAGGCCGAGCAGCAGCCGGGCCAGCGTGCTCTTGCCCGACCCGCTGCGCCCGACCAGGGCCACCTTCTGCCCCGGCGCGATGGACAGCGAGATGTCGCGCAGCACCGGCGCCGCCGCCGCGCTGTAGCGGAAGCTGACCTGCTGCAGGTCGATCTGCCCACTGACGCGGGGCGGCAGGGCTACCGTCTGCGGGTCTTGCTCCGGCGTGGCTTCCAGCACGTCGGCCAGGCGCTCCAACTGCGCGCCCACCATTTGCAGCCGCTGGCCATTGGCGACCAGCGCGGCCAGCGGCGCCAGGAAGCTGGCGGCCAACGTGTTCAGGGCCAGCATGGCGCCCAGGCTCAGGCTGCCGGCCAGCACCTGCTGGGCGCCGGCCAGCAGCAGCAGCAGCGGGGCGCCCGTGCGCAGGGCGCTCATCAGGGTCTCGACCACCGCCATCAGGTGGTTGCGTTGCAGCGTGACGTGCAATTGCGCGTAGTACAGGTCGGACCAGTGATCGAAGGCCCGGTCTTCGGCGCCCAGCGCCTTCAGGGTCTCGATGCTGGTCAGCGCCTCCACCAGGTAGCCGGCGGACTCGGCCTGCGTGTGCAGGTTTTGCTGGATCAGGCGCTGCACGCGGCGGGCGCTGGCGAGCAGCAGCCCCACCTGGAGTAGCCCCAGCCCCAGCGTCAGCGCGCCGAAGGCGGGCGCCCAGACCAGCAGGGCCATGAGGTAGCCGACCACCAGCGTGCCGTCCAGTAGCACGCCGATCGTCTGCCCGGTCAGCACCTCACGGATCGCGGCGATGCTGTCCAGGCGCAGCAACAGGTCGCCGCTGCTGCGCTGCTGGAAGAAGCGGAACGGCAGGCTGAGGAGATGCTCGAAAAAATGGAGCATGGTCTGGGCGTCGAGCCGGGCCTGTAAGTAGATCAGCAGTGTGGAGCGCAAGTAGCCGGCGGTGGCCTGGGCCAGCACCCAGACGCCCAGCCCGGCGGCCAGCAGCCAGATCAGGTCGGCGCTGTGCTGGGGCAGCACCGAGTCCACCAGCACCTGGGTGCAGAGCGGCAGGGCCAGGCCGAGCACTTGCAGCAGCAGCGAGGCCGCCAGCAGTTGCGCGAACACGCCCGGCGTCTGGCGCAGATACTGGGCGAAGAACCACCAGCCGGCGGCCGGCGGCGCCGCCGCCTGGCGGTTGAACTGGGCGCCCGGCTCGAGCACCAGCACCACGCCGGTGAACCCGGCGCTGAACTCGGCGGCGGGCAGCGTGCGGCGCCCGGTCGCCGGGTCGACGATCTCGACTTTGTCGGGCGCCCAGCGTTCGAGGACCACGAAGTGGTTGAACTGCCAGAAGACGATGGCCGGCAGCGCCACCTGGCCAAGCGCCGCACAATCGTCGAGGGCGTAGGCTTTGACGCGCAGCCCGTAGTTGCGCGCGGCCAGAGTCAGCGCCATGGCCGTCACGCCGTCGCGGCCGCTATCGAAGTGGCCGCGGCAGTCGGCCACCCGCGTCGGGCGGCCATGATAGCCGAGGACCATCGCCAGGCAGGCCGCGCCGCATTCCATCTCGTTCATCTGGCGCAATACCGGCACGCGGCGGCCCGGCCGGGGCAACCGGTCGATCCATCGCGCCCGTGTGGGGTGGCGCTCGATCACCTGGCTCATTGGCCCACCTCTCCCCGCGGCGCAAAACTCAGCAGCCGGCGCACGCCGAGCCGCACAGCTACCGTATACAGGCCGGCGGCCGGCGCCCCGCCCGGCGCCAGCCGCACCACCGCCGCCGGGTAAGAGAGCGCCCCGGCCAGCGCCGCGTCGATCCCGCAGCGGGCCTGCGCCGCGGCCGGCCCGGCCAGGGGCGGGCCCAGCGCCGCGACCCGGCCGCTCCAGACCGCGCCGCTGGGGCCAGTCGCGGCCAGGGCCTGCCCGGCGCGCAGGCGCGCCAGGTCATCCGCCGGCAGCGCCAGGATCAGCGCGGGGCCGCCGCCGCAGGGGCCGGCCAGCGCCTGGCCCTGGGCCTCGTCGGGCACGGGCACCAGGCCCAGCAGGGCGCCGCCCAGGGCGCAGAGCCCCAGGACGAGCCACAGGTAGCGAAAGGTGCGCGGCGCCACCAGGCGCGGTAGCACCTGCGGCTCGCGGCGCGCGACATAGCAGTCGACCGCCGCGCTGCGGAAGCGCCAGCGCGGCGCCGGCGCGGCGGAAAGGGGTGGGTCAGCCATCGTTACTGAGGGCCGGCACCCGCGACGGGCGGGGCCAACGCCAGCACGGCAGGCACCTGTGCCGGGGCGGCGCCCCGCAGCAACTGGTAGCCGATGCCGGCGAGGCCGGTCATCAGGCCGGGCGCCTCGACCTGGTTGGGTAGGCCGCAGAGCCAGCCGTGCGCGGCGATGCTCTCCAGGGCCAAGCCCGCCTGCTGCCTGGTCGCGGCCGGCCAGCGGGGCTCGTCCAGCACCTCGGCGGCCTGGAGCAGCAGTTCCAGGTTGCCCAGGTCGCCGTGGCAGAGCGCATGGGTGCGCCCGAAGCCGTGGGCCAGTGTGGTCTCCAGGGCCACCGCGATCTCGGCCCGGATCGCCGGATCGGGCTGGTGATCATACATCCGCAGGCGGCCCAGGCCGATCCCCGCCGCGCCGTTGCACCAAAACACCGGCAACTCCTGGGTGACGCTGTACACACCAGGGCGCAGGTCGCGCCAGTTGCCGGCCTCCGGCACGAACAGCGTGCGCTCGTAGGCCAGCGCCGCCGCGGCGGCATCCGCGAAGCGCGCCTCGCCGCTGGTGGCGGCCAGGTCGAGCAGCGCGCAGGCGATGCCCGCCGCGCCGTGGGCGAAGCCGGCCAGCGGCTGCTCCCCCAGGCCGGCCGGCACCCAGCCGATCCCGGCGGGCTGGGGGCGGGCCGCCGCCAGCAGGTGGTCGCCGCACTGCACGGCCACTTCCAGCGTGCGGGCGGTGGGCTGCCGCCGGTAGAGGCTCAACAGGCCGGCGATACCGCCGGCGGCGCCGGCCAGCAGATCATATTGATCGTCCCGCGCGATCAGCGGCGGCAGTAGTTCGACCAGCGCGGCGGCCTCGGCCCGCAGGCCCGGGTCGCCCCAGAGCGCGTCCAGGTGGGCCAGGGTGTAGATCAGCCCGCCCCAGCCGGTGAAGCCGCCGATGGCCCGCCAGTGCCCCCGCCGCGCCGCGATCTGCCGGCGGGCCGTGACCCAGGCGCGGCGGGCCAGCGCGGTGTAGCGCGCCTCGCCGCTGACCGCGCCGAGGTAGGCCAGGAAGAGCGTTACGCCGGCCAGGCCCTCATACAGATCGGTGTCCAGCGGGGCCAGGGCCCACTGGTTGGGTGGGGTGAGCGTGAAGCCCATCCAGGTGGCGTCCGCGGCGCCCTGCACGGCCACCCGCTCCAGGCGGTCGCCCACGGCGCAGGCGGCCTCCAGCAGCCGGGCCGGCGTGGTGGCGGCCCGCCGCGCGGGCGGGGCGTTGGGGCGCCCCAGGGCGGCTTCCTCGCCCATCGTCAGCGTGGTGAGCGCGCCGCGCACCAGGCGTAGTTGCTGCTCCAGGTCGGCGGCGCCCAGGCCGGCCACCTGACGGCGGACGGCGGCCAGCCCCGGCTCGGCGAAGAAGCCGGCGATGCGCTGCCCGGTGCTGGTCCACAGGTCGGTCGAGTCGGGCTGCGCGGTGAAGAAGGGGATGTCGTTGTTGTGCAAGTCGGCGCGCTCGGCGGCCACCACCCGTGCCAGGTGCGGGCGGTACGGGATCTCGGCCCAGAGGTGGTCGAAGAAGCGGTCCCGGCGCAGGGCGTCGCGCAGCATGTCGGGGTGGAAGCTGTGGAACAGCAGCAGGCTGTAGAGCCGTGTGTTGCGCAGCACGCAGCGCACCTCGTCGCCCACGAACCAGGCCAGGGGGCCGTCGCCGGACAGTAAGGCAGCGCGCTCGCGCACCAGCAGCCGGTACATAGCCGTGAAGCCCTCGGCGATGGCCTCGGCGTAGTCGCCCACGCGCACCGGGGCGCCGGCCAGCCGGGGCGCGTTGGCGCTGCCCGCCCAGATCCCGTCTTT
>DATGEF010000775.1:0-10117 GCA_035310405.1 Chloroflexia bacterium
GGTGCTCTGGCGCGGGTTCCAGCGGCTGCGCGATCTCACCAGCATGTACCGTATCTTGCGCGGCCCTCCACCCCTCCCAGATGTGATAAACGATTAGATTTATAGGGGGTGGGTGACTGACTGACCGACCGGGACCAGCGGAGTGCGGAATCTGGTCAGCGCTGACCGGTCCGCGCCGGGTCTACTTGTGGCCCCGGGCAGGATTGGCCGCCCGTGATCGAGAGGTCGACGATCTTGGCGATCTGGCCGCGCGTGGCGTTGTTGTACTGGCGGAAGTAGGGCCGGTTCTGGGCGTCGCAGGGCTCGCCCGGCCCGCCGCAGTTGTAGCCGCTGAGGATGCCGTGGCAGACCGCCGTCTCCACGAACGGGTAGAAAGCGCTGCCCGGCAGCACGTCCGCGAAGGTGCCTGCCGCCGGGTTGAGCGGGGTCCACCCGGCCGCGACCACGTCGATCTTGCTCAACTGGCCGCGCGTCACGTTAGTGTAGGGCCGGAAGTAGGGCCGATTGTTTTGGTCGCAGGGCTCGCCCGGGCCCCCGCACGCGTACCCGCTGACGACGTTGAGGGCGGCGGCGGTCTCGACGTAGCCGAAGAAGGGGTTGGCCGGTGGCACATCAGCGAAGGTGTAGGCGCCGCCGGGGGGCGTCTGGATGGTCCTGTTGAAGCCGAGGACGACGATCTTGACCATCTGGCTGCGCGTGGTGTTGTTGTAGGGCCGGAAGGTGCAGTCGGCGTAGCCCGAGATCACCCCGTGGCTCACCAGGTATTGCACCGGCGTGTAGAAGTAGTCCGCCGGATGCACGTCGCTGAAGCCGGCGCAGGGCGGCGTAAGCGTGCCGACCAGAAGCACGCCGCCGCTGTCGGCCTGCAAGGAGCCGCCGGGCGTGATGGTCATTTGTAGCGCGTTGCCCACCGGTTGCTGCGCCGCCGTGTAGAAGCCGTTGGCTTGCAGGCCGGTGATCAGTTGGCCGGTAGTGCTGGCGGGCACCGTGTAAATCAGGCTGGTGAAGGGGATGGTCAGGTAGACGGGGGCCAGCACCGCCGTCTGATGCACCAGCGCGCCTGCGTAGGGAGTGCCACTCGTGCTCTGGATCAGGCTGGCCGGGTCGGCGGCCGCGCCCGGGTCGGCGCCCTGCAGGACGTGCAGGAAGCGCACGGACTGCGGGCCGCCGGGCGCCTCCACCAGCAAACGCCAGTGCATCGGCTCGTTTTGTGCCGGCTCGTAGCTCAACGCTTCGGCCGGCTGGACGGCGATCGTGGCGGTGGCCGGCAGGAGGGTGGTGACGAACAGCTGCTGGCCGGCGGCGGTTGTCATGGTCGTGCGATTGCCGGCCACGACCCCTTGCGTCGGCAGGTTCAGCCAGAAGCGTTTGTAGCGCCCGGCGGTCTGCGACGCCGCCCGATCATAGACGACGATGTAGTCGGGACTCAGCCAGAGGATGGAGCGGCTGGCGTGTAGGATGTCGGCGGAGTGGATGGCCGGGTAGTTGTAGAGCGGCGTGGCGTCGCCCAGCGCGTAGACGTAACCCGGTCCGACGCTGTGGGCGATCAGTTGCGGGTCGGCAGCCGACCCATAGTCCCATTGCGAGCCGCGCTGCCATTCGGCGTCGAAGATGCTGCCGGGCTGCGGCGTGGGCGAGGGCGGGCTGTTTTCCAGCGCCAGCGTATTATGGTAATCGGAGGAACCGATGTTGGCGCCCCAGCCGGTGCGCTCTTTCGTCAGCCACTCGCCCTGGCGGTAGAACTCGAACTGGTTGCCGTCGCCGTGCTGGTGGTCGATCATGTTCCAGCTCAACTTGTAGGTGAACCAGGTGGCGTTGGTCGTCCAATCGGTGCGCGCCAGGATGCGGCCCAGGCTGGGGATGAAGTAGGTGGTCGGCTGCGCCGGGTGGGGGTCGAGCGGGGGCGGGGCGCCGGGCGTCGGGTCGAGCAACAGGAAGTAGAAGATCGTTTCGTGGGTCGTGTTGGCGTTCACCCCGTCGGTGAGGCGATAGGAGAGCTGGCTCGCGCCGCCCGGGGCCATGTTGATCGCCACCCAGCGCAGGTACTGCAGCGTGGTCGTGTCGCCGGTCGCGGCGGCATACAGGCCGAGCGGCCCCAAACTGGTGATGAAATCGGGTACGT
The DNA here is from genome assembly GCA_035310405.1 of Chloroflexia bacterium. Taxonomy (GTDB): domain Bacteria; phylum Chloroflexota; class Chloroflexia; order QHBQ01; family JAICKM01; genus JAICKM01. The sequence continues at coordinate 2,123 of DATGEF010000775.1, forward strand.
CGGTATTCTGCACGTCGCCGTAGTCGGCCGCCGTGTAGACCGGCCCGATCCAGGACTGGTTGATCATCGTGGCCGGGCTGCTGGAGTGCAACAGCGCGGGCAGCATGGCGGCGTAGAAAGGGTTGCCCGCCAGGGTCACCTGCGGGCCCCAGACCGCCGGGTCGTCCTGACCGGCGGTGTGCAAGGCCCACATAAACTCCATGATCCGCCCGAACGACTCCGGTCCATACTCGAAACCTTCCGGCGAGAGGCCGCCCGCCGCATCGGTGCGCAGGGCGTGGTCGATCATGTACAGCCAGGACTGGATGGCGTCGCGCAGGTAGGCGCCGAGCGTGTTGTTGGGGTCGTCGGCGGGATCGAGGGCCTGGGCCATCAGCCCGATCTGACGCATGTGGGCGATGAAATAGTTGTTCATCGACCAGCGGATCTTGGCGGGGGTATCGATCAGTTGCGGATCGTTGTAGACGCCCAGCGGCTGAGGATGGCCGATGCCCGTGGTGGTGGCGTGCATATTTTCGTCCACCCAGCGCAGGAAGACGGTGCGGATCGTCGCTTTATCGGCGGTGGTGAGGCTGGGATAGATCCAGTCTACAGTGGTGGCGAAGCTCTCGCCCCACCAGCGCGAGCGGTCGTAGGTCGAGAAGAGGGGGTCGCGGAAGGGTACGCCCGTGGCGGGACCCAGCACGGCCCGATTCATCACATACATGAGCAGGGTGTGGGCGCGGCTGGCGTAGTCGGCCCGCACGGCCGGGTCGTTTTCGATCAGCGACATGAAGGCGAAGAGTTGCGCGTATTCCTCGCAGGGGTACTGGCTCCAGGTGATGCCGCCGTTGTCCTGGGCGGGGATGAGCCCGCTATCCATGTTCGCCTTGGCCTGGTTCGCCGCCACCAGCAGGCCCTGCTGGTAGACGGGATTAGTGCTGACCGCCCACGAGCGCAGGCGGGGCAGGTCCGCCGTGGTCAGCCAGAGCCGCGGGTGGCCGGCGACCGGTGTGGCCGGGCTGGCGGGGGCCGGGCTGGCCGGGGCCAGGTTGACCGCGCGCCCCGCGGCCACGGGGTGGGCCAGGAGGCTCGGCACGAACAGGATGCCGAGGAGCGAGCTGCCCAGGAGAACCAACCCTACCAGGCCACGTGGGGTACGCATCCGTCTACTCCTAACTGTCTTTGCTTTACATAACACTCAGACTCCCGTTATTTGTCCTCGCCGGCGTCGTCGCCGCGTAGGTCAGCATAGGGCGAGTGGGGGCCGTAGCGCCAGTCGAAGTAGTGGCGTCCGACGTTGCCCATCTCCACCTGCCAGGCCGGGGCGTTATCCGGCACATAGGTCAGGACCCGCCGCTGGTAGGCCTGGATCAGCGCCCAGTGGTCCTGGCCGGCGATCCGCAGCCGCGCCCAGTAGGCCTCGGTGATCGGATGGCCCAGGTCGAACAGCGGGTCGACGACCGGGCCTTGCACCACCTGGCCGGCCTGGTCGATCGGGCCCTGCTGGTTCATGAAGGCCCAGAAGACGGTGGGGATGTTGTGGCCCAGCGTGGGGTCGTAATAGATAGCCCGCACGCCGCCGGCGGCCGGGATCGGGGGCGCCCCGCCTGTGACCGTGCCGGCCTGGTCGATCAGGCCGCTGACAACGCTGCCGGTGAGATCCGGTGCGCGGTTATCGCCATGCAGGGAGGCCACCCGGGCCAGGGTCGCATACGTCGGCGCCTCGGGGCTCCCCGGGTCGCCGGCCACCGGCAGCGGGTTGGGCGCATAACCCTGGCCGCTGTATTGGCTATCGCCGAGCTGCACCTGGCCGGTCATCATCTCCACCACCAGCAGGCCATTGGTTACGTACCATTTCTGGGCCCGGTCGGTGTCCGGGTTGTTGATCTCCATGCGGCTCTTATCGAAGTACTGCACCAGGCGCTGGCCGTTCACGCCCTGGGCATAGGGCTCGTGGCCCGCCGCAAAGGGGGCGGGGCCCCACAGCCAGGGCCGGCCGGCGATCCCGGCCTGCACCGGCTGGTCACTGCGCTGCCAGACCTCGGCAAACGCCGGGTCGACAAAGTAGCTCAGGGGGGCGGGCGGCCCCGGGGGCACGCCACCGGGCGTGAGAACAGGCGTCGGCCCGGGCGTCGAGACGGGCGTGCCGGGGACCGGGCTCGGCTCGGGTGTCGTCCCCAGGGAGCCGGTGATCACGGCGGCATAGATATTCTGATCGCCCGTGCGCGTGTCCACCCAGGCCACCTCCGCGTGGTCCGCGACGGCGTCGACCTGGATATAGTCGCCGATCAGGGTGCCGCCGAAGCCGACACTCGGGTCGCTCTGCGCATCGGCGATCCGGATATTGGGGGCGAAGGTCCGGCCGTCGTCGGTCGACTGGGTATAATAGCAGGCGAAGGTCAGGTTACGGGGGTCGTCGCGGCGGTCCAGCCAGGCGATATGCAGCAGCCCTTGCGGGCTGAAGACCACCGTAGGGAAGAACTGATCGGCGGCCGTCGAGTCGTCGTTGACCCGCACGGGGGCGCTCCAGGTGCGCGCGCTGTCGCGGGATCCGGCCAGCAGGATATCGCTGTTGCCGGGATAGTCATTCCAGGTGGCGACCAGCGCGCCGTCCACCGGGTTGATGGCCAGGGCCGGCAGGACGAACATACGGAACTTGCTGGTCGGGAAAGGCGAGGGCGGGCGCCGGACATCGGCGACTTTGCTGGGCGCCGTGAAGCTCAGGCCGCGATCCGTGCTGCGCGCGAGCGCGAGCTGCGGGGTGGTCGTCTGGTCATAGTAGAGGACATTGAGGGCGCCGTCCGGTCCAACCGCCGGGAAGGACCCCTGGACGTCGCTCTGGGTGCGGGCATTGCTGACCGGCACCGGGGCACTCCAGGTCGTGCCGCCGTCCGTGGAGCTGATGGCCATGATGTCGCCGCGGTCCTGGTGCTCAGAAACCGTGGTGAAGCGCGTCCAGGTGACGTAGAGCGTGCCCCGGCTGGGCGTCGGGCTGCGGTCCACGGTGAGCCATTCCTTGTCGTTAAAGATTTTGTCCGCGTTGTGGGCGACCACCACCGGGGGGCTCCAGGTGGCACCATTGTCCGTCGAGTGGGCGACAAACAGGCCGCCCTGCGTGAAATCGTCCTGATTATAGACGATCAGGCTGGTGTAGACCACGCCGTCCGCGTCGTAGACGACGACCGGATCGCTCTGGTTCGGCAGGTCGGCGGGCAGGCCGGCCAGGTGGACGTCTGCCCAGGTGGTGCCGCCGTCGGTGGAATGGTAGTGCCAGACTTCTTTGCGCCCGTTGCGCCAGTCCTTGGCCGCGGCCACCACCATCTGGGGGTTCTGCGGGTTAATCGCCAGGCTGGGCTCTTGCTGTTGATCGGTCTGGGTCTGGTTGACCCGCAGATTGGGCCCAAACATCGCCGCATCGGGGGCAGCCCGGGTGCCCGGGGCGGGCGGGCCGGCGACCAGAATCAGGAGCGCCAGCAGCACGCTGACGGCGGCGGTCCACGGCCGCCCGACTACGCGATAGATCGCTCGCATAAGGATCGGATTCTCCATTCCGCCTGAGATTGAGCATGAGCATAAACGGAGGCGACCCCGGGGGTCGCCTCCGCAGCGAGTAGATCGGCGGGTGCTACTTGGCGCCCGCGTAGGCGCGGCCCAGGAAGCCGAGCAGCACCTCATAGAAGCTGCCGGCGTTCTCGGGATGGTACTCGAAGCGGGCCCGCTCGAAGTACTGCACCGTGTAGGTCTTGCCGTCGGTGGCCGAGACCTCCTGGAAGGGCTCGCTCAACGGATACCCGAACATCGGCAGCCCGCCATAGCGGTTCCAGTAGTCCAGGAACTTCCCGCTCAGGGTATGGCCGGTCGGCGCGAAAAAGACGCGGTCGCCGGTGTCGGGGCCGGGCGAGGGCACCCCGGCGAAGGGCCCGCTCGTGCGGCCGTTCACCAGGGCGACACCGAGCAGCCCGAGCAGCACGCGATACGCGGCGGGGGCTTCCGGGTGATACTCGAAGCGCTGGCGCTCAAAGTACTGGACAATATAGGGCTTGCCGTCCGTCGCGTTCGTTTCCTGGTAGGCTTCTGAAATCGGGTAGCCGAAGGCGGCCAGGCCGCCATGACTTTGCCAGTACTGCAAGAAAGCGGCCTGCAGGATATGGCCGGTCTGGGGGAAGTAGATCGCGGTGGCCGTATTCGGTCCCGGCGACGGCACCGGGCTAAAGGCCGGGTTGCCGGCGCTGGCCGTGCCGAAGCTGGGCGCGGGGCGCACCGCCCCCGGCGGCAGCGGCTGGACGATGGGGTCCGGATTGGGCGGCGGGTTCGGGGTCGGGTTCGGGGTCGGCGGCGGCTGGCCGCTGCCGCCAAACCAGTTGGTGATCGTGGCTTCCGCCGGCTTATTATTCAGCGTGTCGCTGTTGTCGTTCGCGCCCCCGCCGCCGGCGTAGGGCTCATAGTGCCACCAGTAGAGGCCGTGGAACCACGGCTGCTGGCTCCAGACGCTGAGCGTCGCGGCGACCGCCCGCTCCTGCGTCTCCAGGCTGAGCTGGTTTTGATGCTGGGGCAGGTCCCAACGGGCGGGCGAGTTGGAGTACGAGGCGAAGCCAATCTCCGTGAAGACGACCGGCTTGCCGAACTTGTCGGCCGTGGCCTTGATTTCGCTGGCCCAGTTGTAGGTCTGATTGACCTGGTCGGTGTAATTCGTCCAGCCCTGTGCGAGCTCGCCTTCGTTGGGCCAGTCATGCAGCGAGAGCGGGAAGTAGGCCGAGATGCCGATATAGTCGAGGGCATCCCAGAAGGCGATCTGCTTGTATTCGTTGCGGGTATGTTTGCCCCAGTTGGCCGAATAGGTGAGCAGGCCGCTATAGCGGGTGCGGGCATGGCTGATCAGGGTGCGCCAGCGGCTTTCATACTGCGGGTCGGTCATGTTGATCAGCTCGACCCCCGTGGTGAACTCCTCGACCCCTTCTGCTTTACCGATATCCAGGTAGTGGTCCAGGAAGCCGGTGTAGCTGGTAAACCAGGCATTCACGTCGCTGGGCACGATATCCGCGCGCCAGGTGCCGTCGCTGACGTCGATGTAGGGGCGCAGCATGACCCGCAGGCCGATACGGTGGGCTTCGCGAATGGCAGCCACCACGGAATCATCGGACGGAGTCCCCTGCAGCGGCTGGGGGGCCATGGTGGTGGACGTCGGGCCCGGCATGAACCAGATGGGGGCAAAGGCGACGGAATTGGCCCCGGTCGCCTTCAGCCGGGCCAGGGCGGCCGGGACGTTGTCGGCCTTCAGCGGGTCGGGCCCATAGCCGATCATGACGAAGCCCTTGATCCAGTTGCTCGGGACGGTCGCCTGCGCGCTGGCGGGCCGGCCGCCGGCCCAGCCGGCAAACGGCGCCGCCAGCAAGGCGAGCAGCGTAGCCGCCAGCAGCAGGCCACGGGCGAGGGTCGGGGATCGATGCATGTGTGTGTAACTCCTCTCAATATACGCGGAATAGGCGCCAGTGGGTTACGGGAGTCCCGATCGCGGCGGGTCGCGGGTCCCGTCTGCTAGCTGTGCTCAAAGGGCCGGCATAAGGCCCCCAGATCATAACGGACAGAATGCAAAATAGGTTGCGTTCTCGGCCCTGTTTTAGGGGCCTGTTAGGGCCCCATCCGGCTAAGTATACCAACTTCCGGGCGGCGGGTGCAAGAACCGGCCGACCGGCGGGGGCCAGATCCGATGCGGCCGGGTCCGATGTGGTATACTGAGCCCGTGGAATTCAATGCCTCGGTGGGGAAGGTGCTCCTTGTCTGGCCGTGCGATGATCGCTGATGCCCGGGCGGACGAGCCGCTGCGCCGGCTCGTCCAGGCCGCCGATCTGTTGCGCGGGGCGCCGACCATCCCGGCGGCGGTGGATCTCCTGGCGCAGCACGCTGCCGCGCTCCCGCCGGGCCCGGTCGCCCAGGCCACCGTTTATCTCGTGAGCGAGCACGTGGGCGGGGGCGATCCGCCGGCGGGGGCCGAGCTGTTGAGCCTGCGGGCGGCGATCCCGGCGACGGCGCCCGCCGGCGTCCCCGGACCGCCGCCCGGTTTGGTGCTGGCCGAGGCCGCCCACAGTCGCGTCCCCATTTCCTGGGCGCCGGCCGCCCCCGGTGCGTCGACCGCGAGCTGGCTCCTGCTGCCGCTGGGGAGCGGCCCCGGCCTGGGGGTCCTGGCCTTGTGCTTCGGCGCGCCCCTGTCGCCCGCCGGGCAGGAGCCCTATCGCCTGCTGGCCGGCCTCGGCGCCCAGGCGATCGAGGGGCTGGCGTTCCGCCTGCAGGCTGGGCGGGGCGTGGCCGAGATTGGGGTGCTTGACCGGGTCTCGGATGTCGTCAACTCCAGCCTCAGCCTGGACGAGATTCTCAGCCGCAGTCTCGATTATCTAGCCAGCGCCATCCCTTTCACCGGGGGCTCGATCGCCCTGGTGAATGACGCCAACGAGCTGGAGATCCGGGCGGTGCGGGGCGTGCTGGACGAGGCGGCGCGGCAGGTGCGGATGCGGGTCGGGCAGGGCATCAGCGGCTGGGTGGCCGAGCATGGGCAGCCGTACCTCAGCAACGACCTGGACGACGAGCGGGGGGTCCGCCCCGCCATGCGCTCCACCGGTACCAACCGCAACATGGGGGCCTACATGGCCGCTCCCCTGCTGGTCACGCAACGTGTCATCGGCATCCTCCAGGTGAACAGCGACGTGAAGTACGTGTTCGACGGCCGGCACCTGGCCTTGCTGGCCGAGGTGGCCACGCGCTGTGCGGTGGCCGTCGAGCGCGCCCGGACTTTCAGCGAAATGGAGGTGCGCGCCAACCGGCTCGCCTCCCTGGCCGAGATCGCCCGCCGCATCTCGGCGGCGCTCGACCTGGACGAGTTGTTCGCCATCTGCTACGAACAGGTGCGCCGCGTGATGCCGGCCGATGCTTTCCTGGTGGCCCTCTACGAAGAATCGAGCGCGCAGATCTGTTACGAATTGATGGTCGACTCCGGTCAGGTCTACCCCAAGCGGGCCGAGCCGCTGGGCCAGGGGCTTACCAGCTACGTCATCCGCACGCGCGAATCGTTACTGGTGAGCGAGCGGACCCAGCTCCCGATTGCGCCGATCCCCTTCGGCGAGGAAGCACGGGTCTCCGAGGCCCTGCTGATGGTGCCCTTACTCTTTGAGGATCGCGTGCTCGGGGCGATGTCGGCCCAGGCCTATGCCGCGCATGCCTACAGCGACGCCGATCTCCAGCTGCTGGTGACGATCGCCAATCAGACGGCCGTGGCCATTCGCAATGCCCAGCTCTACCAGAGTGAGCGGGCCGCGCTCCAGGCCAAAGATGAGTTTCTTTCCCTGGTGTCGCATGAGCTGCGCACGCCCTTGACGACAATCAAAGGCGCGGCCCAGGTCATGCAGCGGCGCATGGTGCGGGCCTTCAGCAGTGGCCTGGTCACGACGCCCGCCGACCAGGAAGCCCGCCAGCACGACTTGCGCCAGCTGGCGATCATGATCTCCCAGTCCGATCGGCTGAACGCGCTGGTGAATGACTTGCTGGATCTCTCCCGCTTGCAAAGTGGGCGCTTTGACTTCGCCCCCGCGCCGGCCGACCTCGCCGCCGTCGTGCGGCAGACCGTGGAGGCCAGCCGCACCCTCAGCAGCAAGCATCAGATCCTGGCCGAGACGCCGCAAATGCTGCCGGGGTTCTTCGATAAGCTCCGCATTGAGCAGGTGTTGACGAACCTGATCAGCAACGCCGTGAAATATTCGCCGGCCGATACGGAGGTCCACGTCACCCTGGACACGCCGGAGCCGCGGCTGGCGCTGGTGCGGGTGCGCGACGCCGGGCCGGGGCTGACGCTGGAAGAGCAGGCCCAGCTCTTCCAGCGCTTCTACCGGGGCACGGCGGCGCGCACGAATCCCCGCACCGGGTTGGGTTTGGGCCTCTACATCAGCCGCCAGATCGTCGAGTGGCACGGGGGCCGCATCTGGGTGGAGAGCAATGCCGCGGCCGGCAGCACGTTTCACTTTACCT
>DATGEF010000776.1:0-2544 GCA_035310405.1 Chloroflexia bacterium
CAGCGGCGAGTTGGTGGCCGTTTCCACCGCGGCGTGGCCCTACTGGGACCTGGCCGCCGAGCCCTGGGGGGCGGCCCTCCTGCACCCCCCCGCCGGCACCGGCAGCGTGGCCCGCCCGGTCGACGTGCCCGGCCTGGGCACGTTGCTTTTCCTGGCCCACCCGCTGCCCGCGCGCGCCGGCCAGCCCGATGGTGTGGTCATCGTCGGCCTGAAGTTCGCCACCACAGCGGGCGCCATCCTGGACACCGAGCATAGTCGCGATACCACGCTCATCGTCGCCCCCGACGATACCATCCTCTACGCGGTGCCCTCTGGCCCGCTCACGCATCTGCCCGCCGCCTGGGCGGGTATCCACAGCGGTCCGCAGCCCGGCACGCTGCTGGCCGCCTCCGATCTGGTGGGCTACGCGCCCTTGCACATCGCCGCCGACTACAGCCTTGACGACCCCGCCAGTATCACGGCCCTCAATGCCCTGGGCTGGACGCTGGTGCATATCACCCCGCAGGCCCGGGCCTTCGCGCCCCTGGAGGAACAGCTGCTCTGGCTGTCCGTGGGCACGCTCGTCAGTGCCCTCCTGATCGTGGGCATTGCTGTCGTCGAGGTGCGGGGGTTGGTGACCCAGCCCTTGCAGCGGCTGGAGGCCGTCGTCGCCGAAGTGCGCCGCCAGGGGCTGACCCCCGCCGTCACCGCGGCGGCCCGCAGCCGCTTGCCCCGGGGCCGCAGCGAAGTCGGCCGGCTGGCCGGAGTCTTTGGCCAGATGTTAGAGGAGTCCGTGGCGCTGACCGGGGAGCGCGAGCAGATGTACCAGCAATTAGTGACCGCGCAGGCGCAGCTCGCACACTGGAACAGCCAGCTGGAGCAAACCGTCACCGCCCGGACGGCCACTCTGCAAGCCACCATTGTGGAGTTGCGCGAGACGGAAGCGGCGCTCCTCCAGGCGAAAGACGCCGCGGAAGCCGCCAGCCGCACCAAGAGCCTCTTCCTGGCCAATATGAGCCACGAGCTGCGCACGCCGCTCAACGCCGTGATCGGTTATAGCGAGATTTTGCTCTACGATGCGCGCGCGGCGGGCTCGACGGCCCTCGTGCCCGACCTGGAAAAGATCCGCGCCGCCGGCAAACACCTGCTGGGGCTGATCAACGATATTCTGGACCTCTCGAAAATCGAAGCCGGGAAAATGCAGATCCAGTACGAGTTCGTCCCCCTGGGCGCGTTGCTCGCCGAGGTGACGACCACGGTGGCGCCCCTGGTGGCCAAAAACAACAACCGCCTGGTGGTCGAGGCGGGGGCGGACCCGGACGGCCTCGAAACCGACCCGACCAAGCTGCGCCAATCGTTGCTCAACCTCTTGAGTAACGCCAGCAAATTCACCACAGACGGCACGATTACTCTGCGGGTGCGCCATGAGCACGATGCCGCCGGGCCCTGGGTCTGCTTCGAGGTCACGGATACCGGCATCGGCATGAGCCCCGAGCAACAGGCGCAGCTCTTCGAGGATTTCCAGCAGGCCGATGCGTCCACGACGCGCCAGTACGGCGGGACCGGCCTGGGGCTCGCGCTCAGCCGGCGGCTGAGCCGGTTGCTCGGGGGCGACATTACGGTCACGAGCCGCCCCGGGCAGGGATCGACCTTTACGATCCGGCTCCCGGCCCGACCCGGAGTCGCGGCCACGCCCGGCGCGGGCCGGGGGGAGAGCCGCCCGGGGGATGGGTACCCGGGGCGCGCGCCGGGGGGCGTGTTGATTATCGACGACGATCCCGAGGCGCGCGAGTTGTTGGCGCGCTACCTGGCCGCGGGGGGGCTGGCGGTCCTGGAGGCCCCCGACGGGGAAGCCGGGCTGCAACTGGCGCGGTTGCACGCCCCGGCCTTGATTATCCTCGACGTGCTCTTGCCGGGCCAGGACGGCTGGACGATCCTGCGCGCGTTGAAAAGCGATCCCGCGCTGGCCGGCATCCCGGTCCTGGTGGTGACGATTGTCGACAACAGTGGGCTCGGCTTTGCCCTGGGCGCCGCCGAGTATCTGATCAAACCGGTGGCGCGCGAGCAACTGCTCGCCCTCGTAGCGCGCTACCTGCCCGCCGGCCACCAGGCGGGCGGCCCCGCCGGCCGCGTGCTGGTGGTGGAAGATGATCCGCCGACGCGCGAGCTCGTGTGCCGGACGCTGGCCGGGGTGGGCTGGCAGGTCGACTCCGTGGCCGACGGGCAGGCCGCGCTGGCGCAGCTCCGTGTGCAAATCCCGGATGTTATCGTGCTCGATCTGATGCTCCCCGCCCTCGACGGGTTCGGCGTCGTCACGGCCCTCCAGACGACGCCGGCCTGGCAGGCGATCCCCGTGCTGGTCGTGACCGCGCTCGACCTGACCGCGACCGAGCGCGCGCGGCTCGCCGGAGGGGTCGCCCAGATCCTGCAAAAAGGGGCCTATTCGCGCGACGCCCTGCTCGCGGTGATCCGCGAGCAGGTCCACCGCGTGCTCCCGGCCGCCCGCCTGGTGCCCACAGACGAAGGAGGATGACGATGCAGATGGTGACCCGGGTAGGGCGACGG
>DATGEF010000777.1:0-5256 GCA_035310405.1 Chloroflexia bacterium
CATTAAACAAGGTGGTCTTCCCGCTCTTCGGCACCCCACAGATCCCCAATGTCAGTGCCATACCGCGGGCCCACCTCTCAAATAACCATCCGCTATCCGCTATCCGCCATCAGCCGTCCGCGCCTGTTGATCAGGGGAACCCGCCTATTGTACCAGACTCGGGAGGAAAGGTAAACCCGCCCACATGCGGCGGGTGCTCGGCAGCTTTTTGCCCCGGCGCCTGGGGACTCTCCTAACCCCCCTGCCCCCCTTCCCGTGCGCGGGAAGGGGGTGCTGGGCCCCCCACCGTGGACCGGGGGCCGCCGGCGCCCCTTCCCTGGCAGGGAAGGGGTTGGGGTTAGGAATGCGGCCGCGCCTTGACAAAGCCCGCCCGCCTGCCTATACTACAGTACAGGACTCGGCCCCACCCGGCCGAGCACCCGATGTCTGACACTATTTGGGCGGCCGGGAAGGCCGCCATATTTATGTTGGTAGGCTGACCGCTGACCGCTGAAAGCTCGTAGGACACCGTGCCCGATCAAGCCCACATCCGCAATTTCTGCATCATTGCCCACATCGACCACGGCAAGTCGACGCTGGCCGACCGGCTGCTGCAGGTCACCGGGACCGTCGCCGCGCGGGACATGGTCGAGCAGCTGCTCGACAGCATGCCGCTGGAGCGCGAAAAGGGCATCACGATCAAGGCCCGCGCCGTGCGCATGCGCTACCAGGCTGCCGACGGCGCGGAGTATGAGCTGAACCTGATCGACACCCCCGGCCATGTCGACTTCACCTACGAGGTGAGCCGCAGCCTGGCGGCGTGCGAAGGCGCCATCCTGGTGGTCGACGCCGCCCAGGGCATCGAGGCGCAGACCCTGGCCAATGTCTACCTGGCCCTGGAGCACAACCTGGCCCTGGTGCCCGTCGTCAACAAGATCGACCTGCCGAGCGCCCAGCCCGAGCTGGTGGCCATGGAAATCGACCGCGTCATCGGCCTGCCGCTGGATGAGATCATCTTCGCTTCGGCCAAAGAAGGCCGGGGCGTGCCCGAGATCCTGGAGGCCATCGTCAAGCATGTACCCTCGCCCCAGGGCACGAACAGCCGGCCGCTGCGCGCCCTGATCTTCGACAGCCACTATGATTCCTACAAAGGCGTGATCGCCTATTGCCGCATCGTGGACGGCGAGGTCAAGACGGGCGACAAAGTGCTGATGATGGCCAGCGGCGTCACGGCGGACGTGCTCGAAATCGGCGTCTTTACCCCCGAGATGACGCCGACGGGCGTGCTGCGCACGGGCGAGGTGGGCTACGTGGCCACCGGGCTCAAGGGCATCGCCGAGTGCCAGGTCGGCGACACGATCACCCTGGCCGCCCGCCCGGCCGACGAGGCGGTGCCGGGCTACCGGCCGGTCAAGCCGATGGTCTTCGCCGGCGTCTACCCGGTCGAGACGGTCGATTATCAGAACCTGCGCGACGCCCTCGACAAGCTCCATATGAACGATGCCTCGCTGGTCTATGAGCCGGAAAGCAGCACGGCGCTCGGCTTCGGCTTCCGCTGCGGCTTCCTGGGCCTGCTGCATATGGAGATCATCCAGGAGCGCCTGGAGCGCGAGTACGGGCTGGAGCTGCTGACCACGGCGCCCAGCGTGGAGTACCGCGTGACCCGCACCGACGGCACCGTGTTGGTGATCGACAACCCGGCCCATATGCCCGATGTGAGCGCGATCCGCACGATGGAAGAGCCCTGGATGCAGATCCAGGCGGTCACCCCCACCCGCTTCATCGGCGCGATTATGGAGTTGGTCACCAGCCGGCGGGGCCTCTACCAGAAGACGGAGTACCTGGACGAGACGCGTGTGGCGCTGGTCTACGACGTGCCGCTCAGCGAGATGATCGTCGACTTCTACGATCAGTTGAAGTCCCGCACCCAGGGCTACGCCTCGCTCGACTACACCTTCCTGGACTACCGAGCGGCAGACCTGGTCAAGCTCGACATCCTGGTCAACGCCGTGCCGGTGGATGCCCTGAGCATCATCACCCACCGTGACAAAGCCATCTACCAGGGGCGGAGCCTGGTGGATAAGCTGCGCCGCCTGATCCCGCGCCAGATGTTCGATGTGCCGATCCAGGCCGCGGTGGGCAGCAAAGTCATCGCCCGCGAGACGATCTCGGCGATGCGCAAAAACGTGCTGGCCAAATGCTACGGCGGCGACATCAGCCGCAAGCGCAAGCTGCTGGAGAAGCAAAAGGAAGGCAAAGCCCGCATGAAAATGGTGGGCAGCGTGGAGATCCCGCAGGAAGCCTTCCTGGCGATCTTGAGCCTGGACGAAGAGTAGGATCGATATGGGACGACGTAGTTACGACGACGAGGAATACGCCGCGATCCCCGCCCCGCCCATCCCGGCGGACGAAGTAGAATGGGATCCCGCCGCGGCCGCGATCGAGGAAGCCGCGCCGGCAGCGCCGCGCCGGCGACCGGGGCCGCCGGCGCGGCTGTCGGCCGAGGACGAGGAAGAGCTGCCCTTTGAGCCGGCGCCCCGCCCCCGGCCGGCACCCGCCCGCCCGGCCCGGCGTCCGCCCACGCCCCCACCCGCCGGGGCCCGGCCGCCGGCCCGGCCCGGCCCACCGGCCGGCAAAGGGGCCCGCCGGGTGCAGGTGGCGGCCGCCGGCCGGGCCCCGGCGCGGCGCCCCATCCCCCGCCTGCCGATCATGATCGCCGTGGCCGTCCTGCTACTGCTGCTGACCGGGGGCGTCTTCGTCGGCCTCAACAACGGCGGCAGCCCCGGCCCGGGCGGCGCCGGGCTCACCGCGGCCCCCAACGGCCTGGCGGCCACGGTCAACGGCAAGCCGATCACGATGGCGGCGTACAATGAGCGCCTCACGGCCGCCAAGCAGAACTATATCGACCAGTTTGGCCTGAACTTCGACAACGTGGCGGGCGGCGGCCCGCGCATGGCCGATGCCCTGGGCTTCGACGTCCTCGACCAGATGATCAATTTTGAAGTGCTGATGCAGGAAGCGCAAAAAGAGAGCATCATCCCGAACCCCACGCAGGTGGAGCAACGCTACCAGGATGCCCGCAAAGCCGCCGATCAGCAGCATATGACCTGGGACTCGTTCATCCAAACCCAGGGCGCGACCACCGATGCGCAGTTCCGCCAGAGCATCGTCGACGCTTTCACCTACCTGATCATCGCCGACCAGCATACGCAGCAGGCGACGAGCGACACCGACAAGCAGGCCGCCCTGGCGACCTATATCTGTAGCACCCGGGCCAAGTATGACGTCAAGGTCTACGTACAATTCATTATCCCGCAGACGCCCTGCTCCAGTGCCGGGTCGGCGCCGGGGGCCCCGGCGCCCAATATCACGGTCCCGCCGCGCAGCCCCGTCGTGCCCGCGGTCGACACCTCCGGGCCGGGGCCGATCGCGCCGGCGACGGCGACCCGGACCAGGTAGCGGCGGGGTGATGGAGCCAGCCACCCCACCGGCGCGCGACGTCGCCGTGCGGGCCGCCCGGGCCGCCGGCGCGATCGCGCGCCAGGGCTTTCTGCTGCCGCGCACGATCACAGCCAAGGGCGACAACGATATCGTCACCGAGATCGACGAAGCCGCGGAAGAGACGATCGTGAGCTTGCTCCACGCGCACTTCCCGGCAGACGGGATTCTGGCCGAAGAGCGGGGGCTGAGCGCCGGCCCCAGCCCCTACCGCTGGATCATCGACCCGCTCGACGGCACGCACAACTACGCCGCCCAGCTGCCGTTCTGGTGTGTCTCGATCGCCCGCTACAATATCACCACCGGCCAGGTGGAGCTCGGGGTGGTCGTCGATCCGCTGCACGACGAGTGCTTTGTGGCCGAGCGCGGGCGCGGCGCGTGGCTCAACGAGCAGCGGATCGCCGTGGCGCCGGTCGCCGAGTTGCGCCAGAGTATCGTGGCCTGCGATATCGGTTATATCCAGGAGCTTTCCCGCCGCATGCTCTATGCGGCCGTGGAGGTGCAGCCCCAGGTCCGTCGCCTGCGGATTCTGGGATCGGCCGTGCTGGCCATGGCCTACGTGGCCTGCGGGCGCATCGACGCCTTCTTCCACCTGCACTTGCAACCCTGGGACCTGGCCGCGGCCTGGCTGCTGATCGAAGAGGCGGGCGGGACCTGTAGCACCTGGGCCGGCCGGCCCACGCAACTGGACGATCGGGAGATCGTCGCCGGTCCGCCAGCTCTGCAGCGGGCCCTGACGGACAAGCTCGCGCCCTTGCATGGAGCCGGCCCCGCATGAGCCGGGCGCGCCTGGTGGGCACCCTCGGCGCCCTGGCCCTGGCGTTCGGCCTGCTGGCCTGTGAAGACCCGACCCCCATCCCGACCCCGCCGCCGGCCGGCCCCACCGCCACGCCCACGGTCTTCCGCACCGCCACTCCGACGGCGACGGCGACCAACACCCCGCTGCCCACTGCGACGCCGGTGCCGACGGCCACCGAAGGGGCCGTGCGCACGCCCGTCGGGGGCGCCGCCGGCCCCGAATTCATGACCGCCCTGGCCGCCATGGACCAGGCGCCGACCTATCGCTATAAACTCCAGCTCGTGCTGGGCCCGGCCGATGCCCGCTATGTGCTCACCGGCACCGGCGCCTACCAGCCGGTGGGCAATTACGACACGAACTACAACGCGCTCGGCTTCAATTCCGAGATCGCCGTGATCAGCGCCACGACCTATGTGCGCACCTATGGAATCTGGCACCGCGGCGATCCGGACGCCACGACCTTCCCCCTCGGCGCGCCCCCCAATATCCCGCGCCTGATCGGCCTGCTCAGCTATGCTGTCGATGCCAGCCTCGTCGGCGACGGCAACGAAACCCTGGATGGGCACGCGGCCCGGCATTTCCGCTTCATCCTGCGGACGGGCGGCCTGTTCGGCCCCGGCGGGCCGAATCTGGGCACAGCGGGCGGCGACCTCTGGAGCGACCCGACCACGCACCGCTACCAGCGCCTCAGCCTCACCTTTGGCCGGCCCGGCACGCCGACCGATAACGACGGCGCGCTCCAGCTGGACTTCGCCGACTACGGCAGCGCCCTGACTCTGACGCCCCCACCGGTCGCGGGCGGGCCCTAAACCTTGACAAAGCAGGCGCTCTAGGGCCATAATGCAGCCGGGAGGAAACACTACGATGTGGAAATCTCTACGCCTGTTGGCGCTGTTCGCCCTGTTCGCCAGCCTGTTCAGCCTGCTGGCCGCCTGTGGCGATACCCCCACGCCGACCCCGATCCCACCTACGCCGACCCC
>DATGEF010000778.1:0-9516 GCA_035310405.1 Chloroflexia bacterium
AAGCCGGCGGAGGTAGAGCGCAAGCGCGTCGAGACGATCGCGGAGGCCGAGCGCCAGCGGCGCATCCTGGAGGCGCAAGGGGCGGCCGAGGCCGTGCGCGTACAAGGCGGCGGTCAGGCCGACGCCAACCGGCTGCAGGGGTTGGCCGACGCCGACGTGATCCGCGCCCGCGGCCAGGCCGAAGCCAACGCCATGACCTTGCGCGCCGAGGCGTTCAAGCAGTACAACGAGGCGGCCATTCTGGATAAGCTGCTCAGCAGCATGCCGGAAGTGGTGGCCAACATCAGCCGGCCGCTCAGCCAGGTCGACCGCATCACGATTGTCTCGACGGGCGACGGGCAGAACGGCATGGGCGCCCACCAGCTGACGGGCGATATCACGCGCATCATCGCCCAATTCCCCGCCCTGGTCGAGACCCTCACCGGCGTCAAGCTCAGCGACCTCATGAGCCGCGTGGCCGGCATCGACGTGACCGGCAACGGCCACAGCGGCGACAGCACGGTGATCGAGGGCAAGGCAATGGTCGCCCCCCCGGCCAGCAACGGCAGCCCCACCCCGCCCGCCACCAAATAAGCAGACTCGGGGGGAACAAGGCAGGCCGGCTCTACGAGCCGGCCTGCCTTGTTCCCCCCGAGCGGCTAAAGCCGCAGCCAGCAATGAACAAAGCCCACATAGGCGGGCTAATGTCGGCGGCACGGGAAGGAGACAGTTATGCCCTCCGCATATCGCTGTGAGGAACTCCCCGTTAGCTCTGATCCTGGTGATCGCAGAAGAGCGGGGACAACCGGCGGGCATCATGCTGGCCCAACCCTATATCCCAAACTGGGAGCCGGATAGCCCGTTCTGCTCGGCCGGGCCGGTACTCTATGTGGGACGAACCCGCCGGTTGCTGCCCGGTTAATCAGTGCCAGCAACTCCGTCTGTGGGAGAGGGCTCTGCCCTCGAAGCTCTCGCCGCGCGTGCGGGCCGGCCCAACGCGTGCGAGTGGGGGTGCCGCCCGCGCACCCAGTCGTGGGGCCAGTATTTCGAGGGCAGAGCCCTCTCCCACAGACGGAGATATATTGCGGGCGGCTCTACACCGCCCGCTTTTCCCCCGCTCCGTCTTCCAGTACCACGTCGTACACCTGCCCCCAGCGTGCCGGGAAGCGCGCATCCTGGCCGGGGCCAGCCAGCACCTGCTCGGCGACGCGCACCGCCCCGGCCTCCTGGCGGTGCAGGATGATCTCCAGATCGCCGGCCGGGCCGGGGCAATACGTCAGGTCGATCCGCGCGCCCCGGATGCCGAGATTGCGCACCGTGTATGCGAGCCCGGCCTGTCGCAGGGCCGGAGGGAGAGCCGGCCGGAGCGTGAATTGCTGGCGGGATATGTCTTCTCCCTCCTGGAAGCCGACCAGATAGCGCAGCAAATACAGGACGGCGCTGGCACCCCAGCCGTAGGCCTCGGCCGGCGTCCAGAGCAGCGCGCCGTCCGGGGCGGCCTCCGGCCAGAACTCGGGCGCGACCCCCGGCAGCGGCTGGCCATCGTCGCGTTCGCGGCGGTCGAGCTGGCGGTAGACCCGGTCCACGATCGCGGCGGCCAGGTCCGCGGCCACCTCCGGCGCCCCCGCCGCCAGCGCCGCCTCGGCCACGTGGTAGCTCCAGGACGGCCACCAGGTCCAGGGCGCGGCGACGTAACCCGCCAGGTGCGGCCGCAGGGCGGCCACTTGCTCGGCGGTCGCGATGCCGTAGAGCAGCGGCAGCAGCTGCAAGGGGCTGATCTGGGCGCCGGCGGCGCTGCCCCAGTACGGGCTGCTGTCCGGCACTTCCCGCCAGCGGCCGGTCGCCGGGTCGAGATCGCGGAAGCGGGCCGTCGCCGGGTCCCACAGCTGCCGGGTGCGGTCGCGATAGTGGGCATACAACGCCGCCCACTCCCCCGCGTCGTCCGCCCGGCCCAGCGCCGCGGCAAAGCGGCGCAATACCTCGGCGCAGACGGCCAGCGCGGCCTGCAGCTCGACGGGGCGCACCAGGTCGCGGATCACGGCATCGCCGGTGCGACTCGGATCGAGCCGGGGCGTGTTATCCTCGCCGCTCTCCCAGGTGCATTGGTAAACGACCCAGCCGGCGGAGTCCGTGCGCTCGGCCAGCCACCAGCGGACATAGGCGACGAGCCGCGGGTAAATCGTGGCCAGCCAGGCCGAGTCAGGATGGCGCAGCCAGAGCAGCCAGAGGTTATGGAACGGCAGGCACCAGGCCGGCGATGTGCCGCAGGGCGCGCCGTCGGCGGCGATCATGTTGTAGCCGCCGTTGGCCCAGACGCAGGGCACCTGGGGGCCGGGCGCCGCGGCGAACAGGGTGGCGACCGCCGCCTGGGCCGCCCCCGGATCGGCATACGCCAGCCGGCTCATGTCGAGCGTGCCCTCGGCCAGCACGGCGCGCGGCCACTCGGCCATCCAGACCGGGTAGGGGCCCGGGAAGATGCCCGCCGGGGGCGCGACGAGCAGCCGGCTCGTCTCCGTATCGTAGACCACACCCCGCCGCCAGTGCGCCGGCCAATCCTGGCGCCCCAGTTGCGGCGCCCCCTGCCAGAAGCGTCGATCTTCGCGCCAGAGCGCGTCCCGGCTCAGCTTCAGGTCGCGCACCCCCAGGCGCTCCGCGCGGCTGAACGGCAACGGGCTGCGCTCGACCATGGCCCAGGCATGGGCCGACGTCTTCACGAAATGCAATGGCAGCACCAGCGCGCCCCAGAATAGGGCCGGCACGCGGCGGAAGTTAAAGAATCGCGTTTCCTGGGGCGGTGCCCCGGCGGCCAGCCAGGGGCCGACCGCGGCCAGGTCGCCGCCGAAGCCCTGCGTGACCGCCCGCTCGGACGCCCAGAGCTGATACCACGGCCCGCGCTCCAGGCTGACGGCCAGACTGCCCTGCGCCGCGCTGTAGCGGCCCGACGCATAACACCAGCCGTGGGGTGCGCCCGGCCAGTGCGTGACCGCCAGCACGACCAGGCGCACGGGCGGCGGCTGGTAGCGCCCGGCGGGGCGATAGACGTCGATCCGGCAGCCGAGCACCTCGCGCGCCGCCAGCCAGAACTCCACGTAGATGTTGACGGACTCGTGGCTGAATTGCAAGCGCTGCAGGTGCGCCGAGTGATACGGCGCGACGAGGCCGGCCGCATCGAGATCCGTCAGCAGGAGGATCTCGCCCACCTGCGCACCGATCAGCAGCCCGCCGTGGGGCGCACCGGCCGGCTGCCAGGCGAACCCGGCGCCCGGTAGCGAGCGGATCGGGCCGCCGGCCTCCAGGCCGGGGAAGGGCCCGGCGTCAAAGCGGTTTTGCAGGTAGCCGTGCGGTGTGTAGTCATCTTCCGGGAACATCGGCGGCGTTCTCCCGTCCAGCGGTCAGAGGTCAGTCGTCAGTCGTCAGTCGTCAGTCGTCAGCCCTCAGCATTTCGTCTTCCGCACTTTTAACTCAGGACTTTCGACTCAGGACTACGCCTCAGCGATCAGTCAGTCTGGGCGTGAGGCAAGCTATCATGTTCCGTGCCGCCTGCGCTGGCGGGGCAGCCAGGACCGATCGGTCCTGGCAAGCGGCGCAGAACCCGAGTACGCCGGCATGGATTGTGACGGGGCGGCGGATTAGCGTCATTCGGACTGTGGGAGAGGGCTCTGCCCTCGAAATACTCGCCCCACGACCCGGCGCGGGGTCGGCACTCACCCGCGCGTCGAGAGCTTCGAGGGCAGAGCCCTCTCCCACAGCCGCTTCAGGCGCGAACAATGGCGCAGCACATGTGCCCCGTTGCACGCCCCATCTGTCCACTCCTGAACCAGTCAAGCGGCGGAGCCCTCGCCCACAGACCCGCACGCCGGGGGTGATGCGCCAGTTCGTGGAACAATCCTTGCAGTCGTCAGTGAGACGAGTCGGCAGTAGATAACATTCATAACAGTGAGACGAGTCGGCAGTAGATAACATTCATAACAAGGATCGCTCCTTAATGAGGCAATGATGTATGTTATTAGCAGACAGCATAAGATCTGTCATTCTGAGCGCAGCGAAGAATCCGTTGGGGCGCGCCCCCCGCGGCCCTATACGCATCAACCTAAGCGTACAGCAGGGTCCTGGAGCAGGACGCCTAGCGACTGAAGCCGCGGCTACGCGGACGAAGCCCGCCTGCGCGGGCTGACGGGCATCCCGGCAGCGCGAGTCGCCGCGTGTTGTCACGTAGCTACCCGTGCCTGTTAGGTTGATGCGTATAGGCGCGCCCCCCGCGGCCCCAACGGCGCGATTGGGGGGACGGGCCCGGACGGCGGCGGTCGCGGGGCCCGCTGCCCGCCGGCCCCGCACCGATCCGTCGGGCAGCGGATTCTTCGCGGAGTTTACCCTTGAGCGCAGCGCAGGGCCCAGAATGACAAGTTCTTTACTATCTTTGCTAAGATTTATGTCTGCACATGATCGTCGCGCAGTGCAAGGAGCAAAGCTAGTGGCTTATGATGCAGGTTATCTAATAGACAGTGAGACGAGTCGTCAGTCGTCAGTCGTCAGCTGCCAGGCGTAGCGCCGCCATGCCTAGCGTCCGCCTGCCCGGCCTGGTCGATGTCCATGTCCACCTGCGCGACCCCGGCAGTGAACAGAAAGAAGACTTCACGACCGGCACCCAGGCGGCCCTGGCCGGGGGCATCACTACCGTGCTGGATATGCCGAACAACCCCGGCGCGCCGACGATCACCCCGGCCGCGCTGGCGGCGAAGCAAGCGCGGGCGGCGGCGCGGACCTGTTGCGATATCGGCTTTCACTACGGCGCGACCCCGGCGAACCTTGCCACGTATAGCGCCGTGGCGCCGCAGGTCTTCGGGCTCAAGCTCTATCTCGACCACACCACCGGCACACTGCTGGTCGAGCGGCTGGAGGAGATGCTCGCCATCTTCGCCGCCTGGCCGGCCGCGAAGCCCCTGCTGGTGCATGCCGAGGAGCGGACCGTCGCGGCGGTGCTGGGGGTGCTGGCCAGCCAGCCGCGGCGGGTCCATTTCTGCCACGTGAGCCTGGGGGTCGAGATCCAATTAATCCGCGCCGCCAAAGAACGCGGCCTGCCCGTCACCTGCGAAGTCGCGCCCCACCATCTGTTCCTGAGCGACGCCGACCTGCCGCGGCTGGGCGGCTACGGGATGATGAAGCCGCCGCTGCGCAGCGGAGCGGACGTCGACGCCCTCTGGCGGCACCTGGACGCCGTCGACATGATCGCCACCGATCATGCCCCGCATACCCGCGCCGAAAAAGAGGGCGCCCCACCCGCGTATGGCGTGCCCGGCCTGCAGACCGCCCTGCCGCTCATGCTCACCGCGGTCGCGGCCGGGCGGCTGAGCCTCGATCGCCTGGTCGAGTTGCTGGCTACGGCGCCGCGGCGGGTCTTCGGCATCCCGGCGCAGGATGCGACCTATATCGAGGTCGACCCCGCCGCGGCCTGGATGATCGGCGATGCGGAGCAGTATACCAAATGCGGCTGGACGCCCTTTGCCGGCCTGCCGGTGCGCGGCCGGCTGCTGCGCGTCGTGCTCCGCGGCGCCGAGGTCGTGCGGGATGGGACGGTGCAAGCGGCCCCGGGCAGCGGCCGGGTGCTCGTGCCCTAGCCGCGCGGCCGGCCCGCGGCACGCCTAGCCGAGGCGCCCGAGCACAGCGGCCAGCAGGGCCATGCGGATATACATGCCGTTCTGTACCTGACGGAAATAGTAGGCCCGGGAGTCCAGATCGATGTCCGCCGGGATCTCGCTGACGCGGGGCAGAGGGTGCATGAGGATCATATCGCGCTTCGCCAGGCGCATGATCATCTCGTCGATCACGTAGTTGGCGCTCGCCTTCTCGTACGCGCGCGCGGCGTGGATCTCGGCCACCGGGCGCAGGGCCGCCTGGGTGTCGGCGTCGAGGTGTTCGTAGCGGCCCCCGAAGGCGCGGTGGGCCAGGTCTTCGAGATGCTGGCTGACAAAGCGCTCCTTTTGCACCCGGGTGACATAGAGCACGTCCAGGCCGCCGACGGCGGCGAGGAGGTCTTCGGTCTCCTCGACGGCGATGCCACGGGAGCGGGCGAACTGGAGATACTCGGCCGGCATGGCCAGCGTCTCGGGGGCGATGCAGACCAGGCGCACGTGGTCGCCGTCGATGGCCAGGAGCTTGATCAGCGAATGCACGGTGCGGCCATTGCGCAGGTCGCCGATGAAGCCGAGGGTCAGCCCCTCCAGGCGCGGGCCGAAGCGGTCTTTGATCGTGTAGAGGTCGAGCAGCGCCTGGGTCGGGTGCTCGCCGATGCCGTCGCCCGCGTTGATGATCGGGACCTGGCGCCCGGTCGTCTGGCTGATCGCGTCGGCGGCGTCCGCGGCTTCGCGTGCCGCCCCGCGCACAGGGTGCCGCAACACGATCGCGTCGGCATAGCAGGCGATCGTCTTCACCGTATCGTGCAGGCTCTCCCCTTTAGTGACCGACGAATAATGCACGCCGCCCGCGGTGGTGATGATCCGCCCCCCGAGCCGGGCCACGGCGGCTTGAAAAGAGAGGTCGGTACGCGTGCTGGCCTCGTAAAACAGATTGGCGACCACCAGGCCGTCCAGGGGGGTGGACCGCTGCCCCTGGGCGACCATGCCGGCATAGGCCTGGGCCTGCGCGAACAGCGGCTGCAACTGCGCGGGGCTGAATTGCTCCACGCTGAGGATATGTTGGCGCTGCAGCAAGCGCAGCGGCTCCGTGCCCCCCTCCGCTAGCGGTACGACGATATTGCTATCCACTGGCTACCAGATCTCCCAGTCTTCCGCGGAGCCCAACACGGAGGCAATGCCGCCGTGATAGACCCCATAGCGCCCGCGAAAATAAAGCAACGGCACGGCATCGCCCGCCGCCGCGGCGACCACCTCGCCCAGGATGATCACGTGGTCGCCGCCTTCGTAAATCCGGAACACCTGGCACTCGGCATGCGCCAGGGCGCCCTCCAGCACCGGCAGGCCGGTCGTCCCCGGCTGCCAGGAGATGCCGTTGAATTTGGCCGCCTCCAGCCGGGATGCAAACCGCTGGGCCAGCTCCCGCTGCGCCTCGGCCAGGATATTGACGACGAAGGCCTGCCGCGCCTGGATCGCGGTGAGCGTGGCCGAGTTGGTGTTGACGCAGACGAGCAAGAGCCGCGGGTCCAGGGAGAGCGAGCTCATGCCGCTGGCGGTAAAGCCCCGGGGCCGGCCGGCCGCGTCCAGGGTGGTGACGATCGTCACGCCGCTGGCGAACGACCCCATCACGCGCCGGAACAGGTCGGCGTCAACGGCCATTGGTTACTCTACCTTAACCCTGAGGCCAGGCGGCGACCGGGTTGCGCAGGAAGCCGACGTTTGCCACTTCCGTTTCCAGGACATCGCCTGGGCGCAGGAACTCCGGCGGCGTGCGCACCTGGCCGATGCCGCTCGGCGTGCCGGTCGAGATGATATCGCCCGGCTCCAGAGTCATGCCCCGCGACAGCCACTCGATCAGGACGGCCACCGGGAAGATCATGTCGGATGTGTTGGCGTCCTGCTTAACCACGCCGTTGACGCGCGTCGTGAGACGCAGGTCCTGCGGATCGGCGATCTCGTCTTTGGTGACGATCCAGGGGCCGAGCGGGCAGCTGCCGTCCAGGCTTTTGCCGAGGAAGAACTGGCCGCCGTGCGCCGCCTGGATATCGCGCGCCGAGACATCGTTGACCACGACATAGCCGAAGACATGGTCGAGCGCGTGCTCTCGCGGGATGCCCCGGCCGCCCACGCCGATGACGACGCCCAGCTCGCCCTCCCAATCGATCTGCTCGGACACCCTGGGGTCGATCAGGATCGGGTCATAGGGGCCAATCACCGTCGTCGGCGCCTTGGTGAACACGGCGGGCCGGGCCGGCGGCGCATGGCCGCGTTCGACGGCATGGGCGGCATAGTTGTGGCCGATACAGAGGATGTTCTTCCGCGGCCGTGGGATCGGGGCGGCGAGAGTCAGGGCCTCCAGGTGCGGGGCCCCGGCGACGGCCGCGGCGCCCAGCAAATCGAGGCGCTGGCGGATACGCACCAGCGCGGCATCGCCCATGGCGATCAGGTCGATCATCGTGGTGGGCAGCGGCTCGCTCGGCACGGCGATCCATTGCTGGAGATCCAGCACCTGATCGCCGTGGACCACGCCGACGCGGAATTCCCGATCCTCGCGATATGTGAGCAAACGCATAGCAGCCTCCTGGGGGCAGAGTGAGCGCCCCGGCCGGGCGTTCCCAGAAAGCCTAGCAGCAGGAACCGCGCCGCGGTCGGTGCCCGGACTCAGAGGCGCCATCGCCAGCACCCTAGGGGAGATCTTCGCTTGTCCTCGTGGGCCGCCTGTTCGCTGCACTCGGCTGGGTATACCCCCCATGTGTTATAATCGATCGAGGAGGGAATCCTATGTCGGGTGCGACGCCTGTGGGCCAGGTCTGTCTAATAATTCTGTTGGCGGGAAGTATTGTGCTCGGGTTGAGCGCCTGCGAGATGCCAGGGCCGGGCGCGGCACCCGCCCGCCCCGCGTCCCCTGCGCCCGCCGGTGGGCCGCCGTCGGGCCCCACGCCGGCCCCCGCCGCCGCCGCGCACTACACCCACGGCATGGACCTGTATCACCAGGGGCAATATGACCAGGCGCTGGCCGAATACACACAGGCCATCCAGCTCCAGCCGGATTATGCGGAAGCCATCTTTTATCGCGGGGCAGCCTACGCGAAAAAGGGCGATTATGACCAGGCCATTGCCGAGTACAACCACGCGCTGCAGATCCAACCGGATTACGCTGACGTCTATAACAACCGCGGCATCGCCTATAATTCGGAGCACAAATACAGCCAGGCGATCGCCGACTATACTCAGGCCCTGACTCTGAAGCCGGATTGGTCCTGGCCGTACAATAACCGCGGCAATGTCTACCGCGCGCAGGGCGAACCTGACAAGGCGATCGCCGATTACGACCAGGCACTCAAGCTGGATCCCGGCTTTGCGGGAGCCTATATGGATCGGGGGAATGCTTATCAAGACAAAAGCGACTCCGATCACGCGATCGCCGACTACAATCAGGCGCTGCAGCTTGCGCCCGGATACGCCGAGGCCTATGATAGCCGGGGCTTCACGTACCTGACTTTGCATAATTATGATCAGGCGATCGCAGACTTCACCCATGCCTTGCAGATTAACCCGCAGGATACAGATGCCTATTATAATCGGGGCAGCGCGGAAGATTATGCCGGCGACTACTCTCGGGCGATCAGCGACTACACCCAGGCCATCCAGATCGATCCGCGCTTTACAGACGCGTATACCGGGCGGGGCAATGCCTACCGAGACCAGGGCGATCTCACCCAGGCGGTGGCCGAATATACGCAGGCGATCCAGATTAACCCCGCCAACGCAGCCAGCTACAACTATCGGGGCATCGGCTATGAGCGGCAACATGACTACCCGCGCGCCATTGCCGACTTCACCGAGGCAATCCAGCGGCAGCCCGGTTATGTGAATGCCTACTTCAACCGCGGCGTGGCGCATAAGC
>DATGEF010000779.1:0-6736 GCA_035310405.1 Chloroflexia bacterium
CGCAGGTCATTGCCATTGCCAATCATAAGGGCGGGGTCGGCAAGTCGACCACGGCGCTGAATCTGGGCGCGGCCCTGGCGGAGATGCGCAAGCGGGTGCTGCTGGTGGACCTCGATCCCCAGGCCTCCCTGACCCTCCACCTGGGCTACATGCCCGACCGTATTGATAACACCATCTACCAGGGACTGCTGGCGGCCAGCCGCCGCACGCCCTACAACTACCGCCGGCTGATCCTCGACGTGGGCAGCGGCTTGAGCCTGTTACCGTCGAACCTTGAGCTCTCCCAGGCGGATATGACTCTCGTCGGCATGCTCCAGCGGGAGAACCTGCTGCAGGTCCTGCTCGAAGAAGTACGCGACGACTATGATTTCGTGATCGTCGATTGCTCCCCCTCCCTCGGCATCCTGACCGTCAATGCGCTCACCGCCGCCGATTGGGTCGTGGTGCCGGTGGAGGCCGAATATCTGGCTATCCGCGGCATTACCTTGCTGCTGACCACGATCGAGCAGGTTTCGCGCACCGCCAACCGGGATCTGCAGATCGCCGGGATCGTCATTACGCAGCTCGACAGCCGCGCGAATCTGACTCGGAAGCTGACGGATACCCTGCGCGAGGCCTATAGTGGGGATATCCGTGTCTTCGACACGACGATCCCCAAGGCGATCCGGGTCGTGGAAAGCTCGACGCAGGGCAAGTCGGTGATCGCCTTTGATCCGGGCAGTCCGCCGGCGCAGGCCTACCGCCGGCTCACACGGGAGATCCTGGCCGTGATGGGCCTGGATGAGGGGCCGCTGGGGCTGCTGGCCCCGGTTGACGAAGTGGCCGATAATGAGGACAGCGGCGAAGAGACGATCGTGCCGGCGGTACGGCCGCGCACGCGCCGTCCGCGTGTGGAGGTGAATAATGCCTAAGCGGCCGATCGATGTCTCCACCGCCATGCTGCGCCCCGATCGCAGCCAGCCGGCCGCCGAGCGCACGGCCGATATCAGCGCCTTCTTTACCGCGCAAAATATCGTGTCCAGCTATGTACCGATCGCTGCCTTGCGGCCGAATCCCTTCCAGCCGCGCAAAGATTTTCGCGACGAGGAGCTGGACGAGTTAGCGCAATCGATGCAGCAGCTGGGGTTCTTCGGCACCCTGCTGGCCCGGCATATCGCCAACAATCCCGACACGTATGAAATCGCTTATGGGGAGCGGCGCTTACGGGCCGCCGCGCGGGCCGGGATCGCCACGATCCCCGTCTATATCCGCGATCTCAACGATCAGCAGATGCTGGAGATCGCCATGGCCGAAAACATCCTGCGCGCCGATCTCAACCCCCTGGAAGAGGCGCAGGGGCTACAGGACATGCAGACCACCTTTCGTCTTTCCATCCGCGAGCTGGCGGCGCGGCTGGGCAAGGGCAAGGGCTACGTGGAAAAACGACTCTATCTGCTGCATACACCCGCGGATGTGCAGGAGATGGTCCGCCAGTACCCGGAAACCGTGCGCTCCGCGCGGCCCCTGGCCGGGATCGACGATCCAGCGCTCCGCGCCCGCCTGATCGGCGAGGTGGTGGCCGGCCGGCTGGCCAGCGACGATATCGAGGACCGCGCCGAGGCGATCCTGCACCCTACAGTCCCGCCGGAAACGCTTGCCGGCTCTGCGGATCTGTCTCCCGTGGGAGACACCACGGTCCTCCAGGAGCAGATGCCGCCCGGCGCGCAGCCCGGCCGGGGCGACCTGTCTCCCGTGGGAGACAGCGATGGGCCCGAGGATGATAGCACGGCAACCTACCTGAAGCGCGATCGGCTCAGCATCGGCTACCGGGCGCTCACCGCCTTTTTCCGCACCCGCCGCGTGACCTATGATGTGGATACCGCCTCACGCGTGCGCGCCATCCGCGATCTCTGCGAGAGTTATCTGACCATGTGGGAAGCCCGCGGCGAACACTGAGCCAGCGCCCCATCGAGATCCTCCGGCCAGCTGGCCGGAGGATTTTTTGCGCCACCGGGGGAACTCATCGCTGTTACAATAACTCTTGGCCAACTACTGACCGTTGCATAAGTTGCTAAGGTTTCCGCCGAACATAGGCGCGGCCCGATCTGGGCGGGGCATGATTGCTTCCAAAATGTAAATCAGCAGCGCGGATCGCGCTCCAAAACTTTAGATCTTTATACAACAGTCTGTAATAGTGGTGACCTCGACCGGCACGAATCAGCAGGTGGTGAGGGAACTATAGGATAGGGCTATGGCTGGTGCAAAGTCGGGATCGTGTCACTCTGAGCGCAGCGAAGAGTCCGTCTCCACCGGTCCAAGACGGATTCTTCACTCCGTTCAGAATGACAATTGCCGCACCCCCAGGCGGCCGCGCGGACTTTGCAACAGCCGTGAGGATAGGGCTCCACCCATTGACTTTGCTTCATTACTGGTTACACCTCAGCGACTACTTATGCATCCTTACGATTGGGCTATCCCCAATGAGTACGGGCGCAACAAGCAGTGTCTTTACACCCCAAAAGGTCTATGGAACCTGCATTAACACGGATATTTCCTGTCTCCCGTGGGAGACAGCAGTTTCCGCATCCCAGTCCCAGCAGGGCTGAGCAGCGATAAGCGCAACAATATACTTGACATAACTCAAAGAAGTAATGGGCATGACCGTTGTTAGCGGCTACCATATTGGACTTTGCGAATTATTGGCTGCGTGGCAGGGGTTACTCTATCATACATGAGAGTATACCTCTTCCCACCTATACTTGACATAACTCTTAGAAAGATGATCATGTCGCCCCGAGTCACCCCCCGGGACCATAGAGGTGCCCTGCCCAGGAGGTTGTTGGATCTGGGGGCCGTCATTCCGAGCTATAGGAGCGGGCTCTGTCCCGCGATGTCGCTCCAGGATGCGCCCACCCACCGCCCGGTGACCAATCCCCAATCCCCAACCCAAAATCCAAAATCGAGCAGGGGTCCGCACTCCGCACTTCGTCCACGCCCGACCATCGCGGGACGGAGCCCGCTCCTACCGACGGGCGAGCCGCGATCCGCACGCGGCACTTTGAACTCAGGACTGCTCAGCCCCCGGCCGCATGCGAGTCGCCGCGGCCCAGCTGGACCCGGATCGTGTGCTGGCCGGGCGCCGCATCCAGCGGGATGCGCCCCTCGGGCAGGGGCACGCCGTCCAGGCTCAGCGCCGTCACGCCGTGGCCCACCCCGGCGCTGTTGTCCACGACGATGGTGTAGACGCTCGCCGGGCCATGCCGGTAGACGATCTCGAAGCCGGGCCAGGCGGGGGGGATCGTCGGATCGATCTGTAAGGCCTCCCCCAGCCGGCGCAGGCCCAGGATCGCTTCCAGCCCGAGGCGATACATCCAGGCCGCCGAGCCCGTGTACCAGGTCCAGCCGCCGCGGCCCACATACTCGGGGTGAAAATAGACGTCGGCCGCAATCACATACGGCTCCACCTTGTAGCGCTCCCGGGCGGCCGCGTCGAGCGCATGGTTGATCGGATTCAGCAAGCTGAACACGGCGTGCGCCGCCGCGCCGGCCCCGAGCCGGGCCAGGGCGAAGCCCACCCAGGTGGCCGCGTGCGTGTACTGGCCGCCGTTCTCGCGGACTCCGGGCACATAGCCCTTGATATAGCCGGGATCGAGCGGTGCTTTATCGAATGCGGGAGTCAGCAGCAGGACCAGCCCATCGGCCGGGCGGACGAGCTGCTGCTCGACGGCCGCCATGGCCTGCCGGGCGCGCTCGGGATCGCCGGCCCCCGAAAGCACCGCCCAGGACTGGCTGATCGAGTCGATCCGGCACTCCTCGTTCGTGTGCGAGCCGAGCGGTGTGCCGTCGTCAAAGTACGCGCGTAGGTACCATTCACCGTCCCAGGCCGTCTCCTGGATGGCGCTGCGCAGGCGGGTATACTGGGCCCGGCACCAGGCGGCCCGCCCGATGTCTCCCCGCTCCTCGGCGATCGTGGCAAAGCGGTCGAGCACGGCCGCCAGGAACCAGGCGACCCAGACACTCTCCCCACGCCCTTCGCCGCCGACGCGATTCATGCCATCGTTCCAGTCGCCCGTGCCCATCAGCGGCAGCCCGTGCGGCCCGCTGGTCGCGCCGTGCGTGAGCGCCCGCACGCAGTGCTCGTAAACCGTCCCGGTCTCTTGCGACTCCGCGGGATGGAGATAGGCATCCTCTTGCCCCGGCGCGAGCAGGGGTCCCTCCAGGAAGGGGAGGACTTCGTCGAGCACCGTGGCATCGCCGGTCGCCTCCAGGTAGGTCGCCGTCACGAACGGTAGCCAGAGCAGGTCGTCGGAGATGCGGGTGCGCACGCCGCGGCCCGTCGGCGGGTGCCACCAGTGCTGCACATCCCCCGCGGTGAACTGGCGCCCCGCCGCGCGGACGATTTGCGCGCGGGTCAGCTCGGGGGCGGCATGGACGAGCGCGAGCACATCCTGCAGCTGATCGCGGAAGCCATACGCGCCCCCGCCCTGGTAAAACGCCGAGCGCGCCCAGATCCGGCACGCGAGGGCCTGGTACAGGAGCCAGCGATTCACCAGCACGTCGAGCGCCGGGTCCGGCGTCCGCACCTGGACGCGGGTCAGCAGATCATCCCAGTAGGCCTGGGTTTCCATCACGGCCCGATCGACGGCGCCGGCTCGACGGAGCTGCGCCAGCAGGGTTAGCATCGCGGTCACATCCGCCGTCTCCCCCAGAACAAACGTCACCTGGCCCGTCCCGCCGGCCGGTAAGTCGACGGTGATCTGGACGGCACCGCACGGGTCGAAGCCCGCCCCGGTTCGCCCGTCGAGCGGCCGGGCGAGGACCCGCAAGGCGGCCGGCGCCGCCGGGCTGCCGTTGCGCCCCAGAAACGCCGCCCGGTCGGCCGTGTACGCCGGCGGGCGCGGGCTCGTGGCGCCGGGCACGGCGGCCAGGAAGGCGCGGCGATCCGCAAACTCATTATTGTACGGATTATGCGCGACCAACGCCTGCGCGTCCGCCTGCCATTCGCTGATCACGTAGCGCGCGGAGGGCTCGCGGTTGACGCCAAGTATCCACTCGACATAATATGTCGCGGTCAGGCGGCGGGCGGTTGTACCGGGGTTGTGCAGGGTGAGCCGGGCCAGGCGCGCCGGCATATCCGGCGGCACAAACAGCACGAGCTCCTGCATGAGGCCCTGGCTGGTGTGCTCGAATACTGTGTAGCCCTGGCCATGGCGGATCGTGTAGGGCTCGGCCTCCCGGATCGGCAGGGGGGTCGGCGTCCAGAGCCGGCCGCTTACCTCGTCGCGCAGATACAGCACTTCGCCTGGCGTATCGCTCACCGGGTCGTTCGACCAGGGGGTCAGCCGGTTCTCGCGACTGTTCAGGCTCCAGGTCGAGCCAATGGCACTTTCGGAGACCAGGCCGCCAAAATCGGGATTGGCCAGCACATTGCTCCAGGGCGCCGGGGTCCAGGCGCCCGCCGCCAGCCGGATGATGTACTCCCGCCCATCCGGGCTGAAGCTGCCGAGGCCGTTGTCGAACAACGAATTTTGGATTTTGGATTTTGGATTTTGGATTTTGGCAGCTGTGGGCGGGGACAGCTGGCCTGAGGTAGGCCACTGGGCGGGGGGCGGGGCCGGCCCTGCCCCGGTGCCGGGCCGGCCGGCGGTGCGGGAGGCGCGGCGCAGTTGCTCGCCGAGCGGCCCGCGTCGGCCGAGGAGGACCATGCGGGCGGCCGTGCGCAGCAATAGTTGGTCTTCTTCGGACATGATGTCGGCCCGCCGCAGGTAGACTCCGCCGGGTGCATCGAGGCAGCGGGCGGCCGGGCCCCGTTGCAGCACGGCATACAGTTCGTCATGGACCGGCTGTATATAGCCTTCCCCGTATTCGTTGAGGATCACCAGGTCCACCGCAAAGCCGAGCGCCCGCCAGTAGGCGTGGGCTTGCAGCACCTCTTGCATCAAGGGGGCCTCGTCCGGGTCGGTCAGCGAGACCAACACGATCGGTAAGTCGCCGGAGATACCATAGGCCCAGAGCCCGGGCTGGCCTTTCGTGTTGCGGGCGAGCACCTCGGGCGGCGGGCGCAGCGCCGGGTCCGGGAAGAGCACCCGGCTGGCCAGCCGGATCGCGCGCATCAGCTCGACCGCTGTCTCGTGCCATTCGCCTTGCTGGATGCGACTGTACGTGGCGGCGAGGCGGCGGGCGCGCGCCCCCCCCGCCGGGTCGTGGTAGCGGGCGGCCAGGGCCAGTGCGCTTTCGCGGGTCTCCGCGACGCCCGTGGCAAAGGTGAGCCGGGCCGTCTCGCCCGGGGCCAGGCGCACGCGGCGGCGCAGGCTGACGATCGGATCGAGGACCGCGCCGGTGCTGCCACTCAATGCTCCCCCGTCCTGCAACGCGGCCGGGGCCGCCGCATCGTGGCCGCGGCCGAGGAAGCGGGCGCGGTCCGTCTCATACTCGATCGTCCCCCGCACATCCCCTTCGACGGCCAGCACATGTAACAGCCAGGGATGGCTCTCCTTGGCCGATCGTGGGCGGCGGGTGGCGAGCAACGCTTTGCTCTCCGGCACGAATTCCGTTTCAACGAAGAGCTTCTGAAAGGCCGGGTGGGCCAGGTCGGCGTCGGCGGGCCCCAGCACGACCTCGGCATAGCTCGTCACCTCGATCTCGCGCGGGCGCGTCGATCGGTTGATGAGCGTCAGGCGCCGCACCTCGATATCTTCCTCGGGGCTGACGACTACGTCCATCCGGGTCTCGATCCCCTCGTCGCGGCGCCAGAACG
>DATGEF010000780.1:0-9472 GCA_035310405.1 Chloroflexia bacterium
ACCAGACGCTGGTTGAGCACTGGGACGGCAGCGCCTGGACCGTGGTTTCCAGCCCGAACCCCCGCAGCAGCAACCTGCTCCGTGGCATCGCGGCCGGCGGCGCCGCCGACCTCTGGGCCGTCGGGGAGTCGGACGGCGGCACGGGCATCCAGACGCTGGTCGCGCACTGGGACGGCAGCGCCTGGACGGTCGTCCCCAGCCCGAACCCCGGCGCGACCACGAGCGCGTTTTATGCGGTCGCCGCACTGGCGCCGGACGACGCCTGGGCGGTGGGGCAATACGACGCCGGTAGCAGCTATGGCACTCTCGCCGCGCACTGGAACGGCAGCAACTGGACGATCGCCCCCACGCCGAGCCCGGGTGGGGTGACGAATATCCTCTACAGTGTCGCCGGCGTGGCGGCGAGCGACGTCTGGGCCGTGGGATCGGCGGCTGGGGGCGTCAACCAGACGCTGACCCTGCATTGGGATGGCGCGGCCTGGACGCTCGTGCCCAGCCCCAGTCTCGGCACGAGCAACAATGCGCTGTTTGGGGTCCTGGCTCGGGCCGCGGGCGATGTCTGGGCCGCCGGCAAGTACGACGCCGGCACCGCCTATCAGACCCTGATCGAGCACTGGACCGGCAGCCAATGGGCCGTCGTCCCCAGCCCCAACTTCGGCACGAACACCAACGGCCTCCTCGGGATCGCGGCCGGGAGTGGGTCGGACCTCTGGAGCGTGGGGGCCTATTACAACGGCGACACCCAGCAGACGCTCCTCGTGCATGATGACGGCACGGGCTGGGCCCTCGTGCCCGGTCCCAACGCCGGGGCCCGCAGCAACGCGCTCCTGGGCAGTGCGGCCGCCGGGGCGACGGACCGCTGGGCGGCCGGCTACTATGCGGACGGTACACTCGATCGGACGCTGATCGAGCATTGGGATGGCCGCAGTTGGGCGATCGTCCCCAGTCCCAACCCGGCCGCCGGTAACAGCTTGCTGGCCGGCGTCGCGGTTATCACGGCTGGCGACGTCTGGGCGGTGGGGGCCATGACGGGCCTGACCGGCGATCAGACGCTGGCCGAGCATTGGACCGGCAGCAGCTGGGCGATCGTGCCCAGCCCCAACCGCAATAACTCCGGCGACCTGACGGCGGTGGCCGCCGTGGCAAGCGACGACGTCTGGGCGGTGGGGTCTGCGCCGAGCGGCAACGCCGCGCAGACGCTGGTCGAGCACTGGACCGGCAGCAGCTGGATAATCGTGCCCAGCCCGAATAATGGCGCGGGCAGCAACACGCTCGCCGCGGTCACGGCCCAGGCCGGGGACGACGTCTGGGCGGCCGGCGAGTCCTTCAACGGCACGGTCTACCAGACGCTGATTGTGCATTGGAACGGTAGCGCCTGGAGCCAGGTGCCCAGCCCCAACGCCGGCCCGGGCCACAACTACCTCAACGGGATCGCCGCGCTCGCGCCCGACGACGTCTGGGCGGTGGGCACGTCCCTGGCCGGCAGCAGCTACCAGACCCTGACCCTGCACTGGGATGGCCGCAGCTGGGCGATCGTCCCGAGCCCGAATCCCGGCCCGGCGGCCAACCAGCTCTTGGCCGTTACGGCGGCCGCTACGGGCGTCTGGGCGGTGGGATATACCCGCGACGGCAGCGGGGGCGAGCAGCCGCTGGTGCTCGCCTGGGCCGGGGGCAGCTGGCGCCCGGTCTCCGCGGCGGGCCTCGGCTCCGGCAGCGACCGGCTCGCTGGCGTGGCGACCGTCGCGGGCGCCGTCTGGGCCGTCGGGGATTCCGCCGCCGGCGGCGTGAGCCAGACCCTGGTCGCGCACTATAGCGGCCCCTGTCCGGTGCCCACCGCGACCCCCACGGCGACCGCCCCCCCGCCGCTGGCGTCCCCGACCAGCACGGCGACCGCCCCCCCGCCCACGGCGACAGCCACGCCCTGCGCGGTGGAATTTGCCGATGTGCAGCCGGCGGACTATTTCTACACTCCGGTGCAGGTTCTGGCCTGCCGGGGGATCATCGGCGGCTATGCCGACGGCCGTTTTCGCCCGTACAACGCGGCGACGCGCAGCCAGCTGGTCAAGATCGTCGTGCTCGGCTTTCGCCTGCCGCTGAGCCCGCCGCCGGCCGGCAGCTACACCTTCGCCGATGTGCTGCCGGCCAACCCCTTCTTCGCGGTCGTCGAGGTGGCGGCGGCCCACCAGGTGGTCAGCGGCTACGGCTGTGGCGGGCCCGGCGAGCTCTGCGATAGCGCCCGCCGGCCCTATTTCCGGCCCGCCGCCAACGTCACCCGGGGCCAGATCAGCAAGATCGTCGTCGCGGCGGCGGGCTGGCCACTCCAGGTCCCGGCCAGCGGCACCTTCGCCGACGTGCCGCCGGGCAGTGCCCTCTACGCGTTCGTGGAGACGGCCGCCGGCCACGGCCTCATCGCGGGCTATACCTGTGGGGGGGCCGGTGAGCCCTGCGATAGCGGGCACCGCCCCTACTTGCGCCCCGGGAATCCGGCCACGCGCGGCCAGATCGCTAAAATCGTCGCCGGGGCGCTCCCCTCGGCGCGGTGATTTCCGGGCCGTACGGCCGGATCCACGTGAGGCGGCCACAGGACTTCACGCGGCTCCTTCTGGGGGCCGCAGGAGCACGCAAATGGTATAGCCGGGCCGATCGGCCAGGTGGAAGGTCGGCTCCATCAGGGGCGCCAGGGCGGCCGGATCGGCGGGGCCGGACAAACTCACCTCGACAAAGGCGTCGACATTCTGGAACGGGGCATACGTGACGCGCACGCTGGCGTCCGGGCACTGCTCGCGGATCGCGCGGCGCAACTCGGCGAGCAGTACCCGTAGCGCGGGTGGACACGCTTCGGCGGGGCGCGCATTCATCCGGTGAATCCCTCCAAATATACGCAGCGCTACGGACATGGGGGTCCGGGCCAGCACTTCTCCGGCATGTCCTCGACATTTCGTCCCCAGGATAACAGCTACCTATCGAACAGCTATCGAATCGGCCCCGCGCCGCCCGGCCGCCCCGCGCCATTTGCGCACACCGCGACACCGCGTCGTCGCCTTGTCACATTGGGGCCGGCAGGCTATACTGAAACGCGAGTGTGAAGGAGGAACCCGGGTTATGCTCTGGACGAATACGACGCGGTTTGTCCTACCCCAGATCGTCGACGGCCGGCCTGCTACGTCCGCCCGCTACACGCCCGAGGCCGCCTACGAGCTCGCGATCATGGAGTGCGCCGGCGAGCCGTTTACCGAGCTGGTCCTGTCCTGGAACGCCGATACCCCCCCGGGCACGGGGCTGGCGCTGGAGACCCGGGTGCGCTATGCCGCGATCGCCGCCCCGCCGGAGGCCGCCACCTGGTCCGCCTGGCGGCACCTGGGCCACTGGGGCGCCGGCAGCCGGGCCGGGCTGCCGCTGCCGCGCAGTATGGAGGATGGCCGCGGGGCGGACCCGGTCGTCCGGGTCGACATCGACGTCCTGCGCCTGGAGACCGGCT
Source organism: Chloroflexia bacterium (assembly GCA_035310405.1). Lineage (GTDB taxonomy): Bacteria > Chloroflexota > Chloroflexia > QHBQ01 > JAICKM01 > JAICKM01. Next base: position 3,479 of record DATGEF010000780.1, read on the forward strand.
TCGCGGCCAGCGCCTTCCAGGTGCGGCTGGCCCTGTACGGCGGGGACGCGAGCCCGACGGTGCGCTTGCTGGCTGCCAGCACGGCCGATCGCGGGCGGCGGGTAGTCGACGCGGCCCACGATCCGCCGCTGGGGCAGGCCGTCCACTTGCCGGTGCCGCCGCGCTCGCAACGGGTGGAGCACCCGACCATCGCCGGGGATATCTGCAGCCCGACCTCGCTCGGCATGGTTCTGCAGTTCTATGGCATGGATCAGCCGACGGCGCAGGTGGCCCAGGCGGTGTTCGATCACGGGGCGGCGATCTACGGCAACTGGCCCTTCAACGCCGCTTACGCCGGCAGCCAGGGGTTGCGCGCCCTGGTCCGGCACTTCGGCACGATGGGCGAGATCGAGCGCGCGCTCCAGCAGGGGCACCCGGTGATCGTCAGCATCGCCTTTGAAGCCGGTGAGCTGCCCGAATCGCCCATCGCCCGCAGCGCCGGCCACCTGATCGTCGTCACCGGGGTGACGGCCGCCGGGGATTTCCTGGTCAACGATCCCGCGGCCCACCCGGACATGGGCGAGGCTATCGCGCGCGTCTATGGTCGGGACCACCTGCGGGCCGTCTTCTTGCGCCATGGCGGGATCGGCTACGTGCTGGAGCCGGAGCCGGCGGGGCCCCTCGCCGGCCCGGCCCCCGGGGCGCGATGAACCGCGGCCGCGTCCGCCGTCCGCCGGCGGCCTGGCTCCTGCTCGTGCTCCTGCCCGCCGTGCTGGCCGGCTGCGACGTGCCGAAGCCCCCCGTCGAGCAGCTGACGCCGGTGATCGGATCGACCACGCGCACGCCCCAGATCCTCGACGGGCCGACGGCGACCGCCGTGCCGATGACGCTGCCGCCGACCGGGCGCCTCTGGTTCCTGCGCGGGGGGCATGTCTGGACCAGCGCGCCGGACGGCAGCCAGGCCGCGCTGGTCTCCCCGAGTCCGGCCAGCTCGCCGCCGGTGCCCTCGCCGGACGGCACCCGGGTCGCCTTCTTCAGCGGCCGCCAGCTGGTGGTGATCGATGCCGCCAGCCGGCACGCGCAAACGCTCGTCACCGACGACATGGCGGTCCCACAACGCCCGGCCTGGGCGCCGACCGGCCGGCTGCTGGCCTATTTCACCCAGGACCCGGCGCATTATGGTGATGAGATCGTCTGGTCCATCCCGGCGACCGGGGGGCGCGCCGGCCGGATTACGGTGCTGCACGCCGGCGGCTACGGGGCCGGGCCGAGCTTCGAGCGCGTGATCGCCTGGACCCCCGATATGCGGCGGATCGCGGTCAGCGGCCCCCGCGGGCCGATCATGGTCTTGCCCCTGGACTCGACCGCCGGCGATCCCTCCACGGTGAACGGCGGCGAGCCCCAGTGGTCGCTCGACAACCGCAACGTCCTGTATGCCGAGACCCTGAACGGCGCGATCGCCCTCGACGATGTGGTCGCCGACGATTTCCAGCCGTATCGCAACGAGCTGCGCCTGGACGGCATCCGCTTGCAGGAGCACGCCCAGGGCCCCCTGCCGCGCTTCAACGCCGACGCCTCGCTGATCTTGTACCGGGCGACCAGCGCGGATGGCCACCCGGCCATCGCCGTCCGCGCCCGGACCGACGGGTCGGAACAACTCTTCGTGCCGGGGAACAACGCCGCCTGGGCGCCTGACGGCCAGTGGATCGTCTATGAGATCGGGGTGCTGACCCAAACGGAAACCGGCCCAGCCTGGCAGCCGCAGGGGCTGGCCCGGGTGCGGGCCGACGGCTCGGGCCAGGCCCCCGTGCTCGTGGATGGCCAGTGGCCGGCCTGGGGCAAGTAAGGCGCCCATAGGGCGCGCCAGTAAAGGAGCACACGATGCCAAACCCGCCCCGCCAGGCCCAGCCGGTGCCCGTCCCGCTGGTCGCCACCTTTTCGATCGCCGGCCATGATCCGCGCACCGGTGACCTGGGTATCGCGGTGCAGTCCAAGTTCCTGGCCGTCGGCGCGGTCGTGCCCTGGGCGCGCGCCGGGGTCGGTGCGATCGCCACCCAGTCCTGGGCCAATACCAGCTATGGCCCCGCCGGGCTCAACCAGCTAGCGGCCGGGCAGGACCCCGAGCAGGTGATCCAGGCCCTGGTCAGCGCCGACGAGGGCCGGGCCCGGCGCCAGGTCGGCATCGTGGATGCGCAGGGCCGGGCGGCGAGCTATACCGGCGCGGAGTGCTTCGCCTGGGCCGGGGGGCGGACCGCCCCGCACTGCGCGGCCCAGGGCAATATCCTGGTTAGCGGGGCCACGGTCGACGCCCTGGCCGAGACCTTCCTGGAGCAGCAAGCCAGTGGCCAGGGCGAGCTCGCCGACCACCTGGTGGCGGCCCTGGCGGCCGGGCAGGCGGCCGGCGGCGACAGCCGGGGCATGCAATCGGCCGCCCTGCTGGTGGTGCGCGCCCAGGGCGGCTACTCCGGCTTCAACGACCGCTATATCGACCTGCGGGTCGACGATCATGCCTACCCGATCGCCGAGCTGCGCCGCATCCTCGACCTGCACCAGCTTTATTTTCAGGAGCCCGACCCGGCCAGCCTCCTGCCGCTGAGCGGTGCGACCTTAACCGAGGTCCGCAGCTTGCTGCACGCCGCCGGGTTCTTAGCCGATATGCCCGCGGCGGCAAGCTACGACGCCGTGACCGCAGCGGCCTTCGGGGCGTTCGCGGGCCGGGAGAATCTGGAAGAGCGGCTGGTGCCGGAGGCGCGGATCGATCCGGTGGTGCTGCGCTATTTGCGGAATTACGTCCAGGCGCACCACAAGCCCGCGCCAGCGCATAGCGAGCCTACCCATTTACACCTGGTCCGGCCGGCGCGGCCGGCGGACGAATAAGGGAGTCTGGCGTAATGATTCATCCACGAAGAACACGAAGCGACACGAAGAGGAGCGCAGATAGGGATCGTTATTGACGCGCCGTTCCCTAAGCGCGCGGCAACATTTCAGCGTCCGATCCGTTCTATATCCAGGAGGGGAGAATCTGCGACTCCCCGGCCCGGTCCCCCAGAGGAGGTCGCACTATGCAACTGAACCTCGACGCCGCCCAGGTCAGCGCCTTGATTACCGTGCTGGACTCCTACTATTCCGACTTGCGCGAAGAGATTTACCACACCGAGGCCTACGACATGCGCCAATCGCTGAAAGAGCTGGAGCAGACGCTCGTTCAGATTCGGGAGCAGCTGGAGCCGGGTTGGATGGCCCGCACGGGCGTGGGCGGCGATAACCCCGCCCCCCCGACGGGCACGCTACCCTGAGAGAAGAATCGTCAATGCTGCGTGCGGGAGGTCTAATCTCGCGGGGGATCCTCCCAGTGGCGTCGGCGTTGCCGCCACCGGAGGCCGGGCGCTACATGGCTTCGGCGCCGTAGCCCCAGTCATCTTCGTCGGCCGGGAGCGGCCCCTGGCCGGCCCCCGCGCCGGCCGGGCGCAGGGCGTGACAATCCCCCACGACCCCGGACCAGTCGTCGCTCGCGTCCTCCGGGGCGGCCGGCAGCGGCCAGCCGGCGGAGGACGCCGCCAGCATATTCAGGTCCGGGCCAAAATCGATCTGCGATCCATAGCCTGCCATCGTCGAGCCTCCTTTACGGGCCGGGCACCCGCCCGGCGCAAACGCGAACCGCAATAAAAAATCCCCGTCCCCAGTAGTTGGGGCGAGGATTATCCACGCGGTTCCACCCAAGTTCAGCGCTGCTCCCCGTCCGTCGGAAAACGGGCGCCGAGCACGCGCACTCACGGAGCCGGTAACGGGGCCTACCGGGTCCCCTATACTCGCCGCAAGGCTTTCCAGGGGCCTGCGCTAAGGGGGTTTTCACGGCGGCACGGGGCGAACGGGGCTTGCAGTCGGTGGCCCTGTCTCTCTGGCGCGGTGCCGGCGCTACTCGGCCTTAGCATGGCGTTGTGTGTATGCAGGCGTAGTTCCCCACACCGTTACCTGTAGCATAGCACGATTTCCGCCCCCTGTCAAGCGTTGCCGGCGCCTGCCGATTCGAGTATAATAGAACGGCGCCGCGCCGGGCGGGCGCCGACGATTCCGACCGAGAGGAGTACCCGCCCTTATGGCGAAAGCGATCTCCATCCCCGTAGCCGAGCCAGTGCCACCGGCCGTGGCGCCCGCGCCGGCCCTGCCGCTGGCCGGCCGGGCGGGTCCCCTGTTGCTGGCCGTCCTGGTCGGCGGGATGGCCAGCATGGCCCTGGAGATGACCGCGTCGCGCCTGCTGGCCCCCCATTTCGGGAGCTCGCTCTTCATCTGGGCCAACCTCATCGGCCTGGTGATGGTCTATTTCACCGCGGGCTACTTCCTGGGTGGCCGGCTGGCCGACCGGGCGCCGCAGCCCCGCTTGCTGTATGGCCTGATCGCCGCCGCCGGGCTGGCCACCGCGCTCATCCCCGGGCTCGCCGGGCCGGTACTCCGCTTCGCCGAAAACTTCCCCACCCCGGCCACCAGCACGGATTTCGGCTCCCTCATCGCCATCGTCGGGCTCTTCCTCGTGCCGCTGACCCTGCTCGGCTGTGTCTCGCCTTTCGCCATCCGCCTGCGGACCCGGGGCGTGCGCGCGGCCGGCACGACGGCCGGCGGGCTCTATGCGCTGGCGACCCTGGGCAGCATCGCCGGCACCTTTCTGCCGGTCTTCGTGCTGTTGCCGTATCTCGGCATCGCCGTCACGCTCTACCTGGCCGGCGGCGCCTTGCTGGTGGTCGCGGCCATCGGCTGGCTGAGCACGTGGGGGGCGCCGACCGCGCGCGGGTCCCTCCCAGAGGCGGCCCGTATCCCGGCCCCGGAGCGGGGCGGGGCGCGCCGCCCCGTCAGCCGCTTCCTGCTGCTGATTGTCGCCATTTGCGGCATGAGCAGCCTGGCCCTCGAAATGACGGCGTCCCAGTTGCTGCGCCCCTATTTCGGCAGCTCGCTGTTCATCTGGGCGAACCTGATCGGGCTGGTGCTGATCTACCTGACGGTCGGCTATACCCTGGGCGGCCGGCTGGCCGACCGCTATCCGAGCGAGCGCCTGTTATATAGCTTGATCGCCGTCGCGGGGCTCAGCACGGCGCTGATTCCGCTGCTGGCGCGGCCGCTGCTCACCTGGTCGCTGGAGGGGTTCGCTCAGGTCTCGGTCAGCATTTTCTACGGCAGCCTGGCCGGCGTGATCGGGTTGTTCGCCATCCCGGTGATCCTGCTCGGCTGCATCTCGCCTTTCGCGATCCGGCTCTGGATGCCGAGCCCGGGCGCGGCCGGCGAGGCGGCCGGGGCGATTTACGCGGTCTCCACGCTAGGCAGCATCGCCGGCACCTTCATCCCCGTGTTCTTGCTGCTGCCGACGATCGGCAGCGGGCGCACGCTCTATATGGTGGCCGGGGCGCTGCTGATAGCGGCGGCGCTGGGGCTGCTGGTCGGCAAGCGGCCCGGCGCGCGCCTGGTCGCGGCCGCCCTGCTCGGCGTCGCCGCCCTGGGCCTGCTGCCGCCGCCCGCCTTGATTAAACCGCCCCCCTACGGCCAGATGCTGGCCGAACGGGAGTCGGTTTATAACTATATCCAGGTGGTCGGCCTCGACAACGGCGATGTGCATCTGGTGCTCAACGAAGGGCACGCGGTCCACAGCATCTACCGGGCGGATGCCGCGCAGCCGCTGACGGGCGGCCCCTGGGACTACTGGCTGATCGCGCCCTACGTCAACGCGCAGATGCGGCCGGCGGATGTGCAGAGCATGCTGATGCTCGGCTCGGCCGCGGGCACGGCCTCCGAGCTCTTCACCCGGGTCTATGGCCCCCGGCCGGTCGACAACGTGGAGATCGACCCGGACATCGTCGCCCTGGGCCGCCAATACTTCCACCTGCCCGAGGCCGGGACGCCGGGGGACACCACGCAGGTCCACAACATTATCCACGACGCCCGGGCGTACCTGCGGACGACCACGAAAAAATACACGATCGTCGGCATCGACGCCTACCGGCAGCCCTACATCCCCTTCCACCTGACCAC
>DATGEF010000781.1:0-13065 GCA_035310405.1 Chloroflexia bacterium
TGGCTGGCGCGGTTTCGGCGGCTCGCCCGCGACTATGAACGCTTGCCCGAAACCCTGGCTGGCTTGCATTTCGTGGCCTTTGCCCTGTTGATGCTGAGTCGAATTATCAAACTTGCACTCGGAAGTGCATAACAGGCTCTAAAGACGCGCTACGCACTGAGATACGGCGCCGGGCCGCTCGGGACCTCCGTTCCCGCCGGCCACCTTGCCCTCTGCCCTATCTCGCTCGACCTCAGCCCCAACGATCACGCTTCGCGCACGTCACGCCGGCGGCGTCACGCGCGCTCTACTGTCACCATGCGATGAAGACGGAGTACGCAGACGCGCCGTTTCGATTGTAGCACAAGGCAGCGGCGACGCTCCAAGACAACCGACAAAACGAGTTTGGGGTCAATTGTTGCCTTCGGCAAAATTGACCGCGCCCGGCGTGCGCCGGGCTCCAAACTCGTTTTTCGGCGCGCGCGGCCGTTGGCCGCTTCCGGTCTTTCCGCTTGCCACTGCTTGTGCAGGGGGCCTATAGGCGCATCTGCGCGTCTGGACCTCTGGACCAGCGGGCGCTCGCAAGCCGGCGTCCGCTGGTCCAGATTCCGGGAAAAGCCCGCCAGCCCCTTTAAGCCCGCTCCGGAAATTGCCGGCAATTTCCGGGCTAAGTGCGCCGCTTTAGGCGACCGCGGCCAGCCGCGGCGCCGCGGCGCAGGCTGGCGGGCGGCGCGCCTACGCTACAGCTCCTGCCCCCTTGGCGGCGCGGGCGTGAATGTACTCCCCGCAACCAGCCCCGAAGACGGGACGATGCGCCCGCGGGATTGTAGCACACCCGCCGGCCCGCCGCAAGACAGCCGCCCGGACGAATTTGGGCAAATTCGCCCGTCGGCGCGCGCGGCCTACGGCCGCTTCCGGTCTTGCCCCGGGACCGGCGGGCGCGCGGGTCGGAGCATTGGGCGCATCCTCCGGGCGCCGGGTGTCCGGCAAGCCCAAGCCTGCTGCGGGAAGGGCGGCGCCGCCGCCCTTCCCTTGCCGGTGCGCCGCCCTAGGCGACCGCAGCAGAGCTGCGGCGCCGCGGCGCAGGCTTGCAGAGCCTGCCTGGGGCCAGGGGCCACACTCCGATCAGAACAGCGAACCAGGGGGAGGGGAGCGCGCCGCAAGCCGCGGGGCAAGTGTACCCGGCCACCAGCCCCCCACACGACGGGACGATGCGCCCGCGGGATTGTAGCACCCCCGCCGACCCGCCGCAAGACAGCCGCCCGGGCGAGTTGGCCCCAACTCGCCCGTCGGCGCGCGCGGCCTACGGCCGCTTCCGGTCTTGCCCCGGGGCCGGCGGGCGCGCGGGTCGGAGCATTGGGCGCATCCTCCGGGCGCCGGGTGTCCGGCAAGCCCAAGGCCGGCGGGCGGGAAGGGCGGCGGCACCGCCCTTCCCTGGCCGGCTGCGCCGCCTTAGGCGACCCCGGCGGCCGCCGGGGCGCCGCGGCGCAGGCTTGCGGAGGCTGGCCTGGGGCCCGAAGCCGCGCGCCGATCAGGGCAGCGTACCAGGGGGAAGGGAGTGCGCCGCAAGACGCTGCGCGCGTGCCGGCGTTGGGCGCATCCACCTATCGCCCGGAGAAACTGCCCGCCCGCCTGCGGTTTGCTACGGGAATCGCTGCGTAGCAGCGATTCTATGGCGGGAGACGCCACGGCGCAGGCGGGCGGGCGGCACGGGCAAGTGGCCGCGCTCCGATCCGGGCAGCGAACCAGGGGGAGCGGGGCTTTAGTTTCCACCCCTGGGGCCCACGACGCCCTCGCCCGCTGTGGAAATTGCGCGCAATTTCCGGGCGGGTGCGCCGCTTTTAGGCGACCCCGGCGGCCGCCGGGGCGCCGCGGCGCAGGCTGTGGGCCGACGCGGTACTGCGTCCGCGCGAGGAGCGGGCCCGGACGTGCGCGTCCGGGCCCGCCAATCACCGAGCGGGGAAACCCCCCCGACCACCCCAACCGCCGGGTTTCCCCGCTCCACCCCTTCCCCCTGCGAAAACCCTTGCGCCCCCGCGACGGTGGGGGGCCAGGTCCACTACCGGCCCGCCCCGTCCCCCGGCCCTGGGGCCCCCGTGGCGATCTCCTCGGCTACCCCGGCAATGACCGGGCGCCGCGAGGTGATGCCTCTGGCCACCCGGTTGCGCGTGCCGGCCGTCCTGGCCGTCCCAGGTGCGGTCAGCGACCCTCGGCCTGCTGCGCCTGCCGTGCTGGTTTTGGTTCCGACGCTCTCCCAGGCGACGACCCGGAGCTGGTTCGGGCGCCCACCCCGGCCGGGCCGCGGCCACTACGCGGTGACCGGCGCCGTTCGGGGCATCTCCAGGGCCGGCCGGGCTGCCGCTCCCCTTTGTCCGGCCCCTTAGCCTGCCTCCTGTGCAGCGGGTGAGTTGGTTGCTTGCTTTCCTGCCACTTGCCGAAGATCGGCATGGGGCGCGCGGGCTTCAGGTCCGTCTTGCTCCGTGCCCGGCGCCGTGCTGGTCGCGTGGGTTGTTCAGGCGGCCATGTGGGGTTGGGTCCTTTGCTGGCTCCCTTTAATTGTCGCACAACCAGCGCAATGGCTCCTCCGTCGCCTTGCGCCTAGTTTTTACGCCGACAAGGCTACCCTCCAAACGAGTTTGTTTAACCAATTTTTGATGGCCGGCGGCCTCAAAAATTCGCCCGCCCCGGCAGGCCGGGGCTAAAAAACTCGTTTCTCGGCGCGCGGCATGGCGTCGCCAGCTCCGCCGGCCGCTTGCGGTCTTGCGTGCGCCAAACTTTGTGCGCCTTAATTAGTGAGCCAGCGAGGACTACCCCACAAAGGCTCGACCGCACAACCAAAGACGCGCCCGACGCAACAGGCCCGGGACACCGGGAGCGGCGAGCGGACCTCGACAGTCCCGCGACGACCCGCACCCCCGACCCCGGCGCCGCCAGGCAGGAGGACGCGCAACTTAATTAACTCACACCTTTATTGCTCAAGGAGGCAAATGCAATGGCTAAGGGACTTAACAAAGCGCAGTTGATCGGCAACCTCGGCAAGGCGCCGGAGATGAAGTACACCGCGAACGGCAAGGCCGTGACCACCTTCTCGGTGGCCGTGGATCGGCCCAGCCGGAACGGTCACGCCGAGACCGACTGGTTCCGGGTCGTCGCCTGGGAAGGCCTGGCGGAGGCCTGCAACCAGTATCTCGAGCAGGGCAGCAAGGTCTTCGTCGAGGGCCGGCTGCAGACCCGGAGCTGGGAAGGCCAGGACGGCCAGAAGCACTACGCGACCGAGGTCGTGGCCGAGGACGTCATCTTCCTCAGTGGGCGGCCGGCCGCTGCCGAGGGCGAAGCGCCCGCCGAGGTCGCCACGGGGGAGGCCCTGCCCTTCTAGGGGGCAGGCGGGGGCTGGGTCCGGTAGTGGGCCTGGCCCCCCTTTTTGTCGACGGGACCGGCGCGAACTGGGAGTGCCGGCCAGCTCGCGAATTGCCGGCAAATCGCGAGCTGCTGCTGAACGATGGCCGGTAACTGTCTCCCTGGGAGACAGCATAACGGGACATTCAAGCACAACCGGCGCAACGGCTAACGCCTTGCGCCTAGTTTGGGCGGCTACAAGCCTACCCGACAAAACGAGTTTTGCAAACTCGTTTTGCGGCGCGCGCCGCCGGCGGCTTGCGGTCTTTCCGCCGCCCAAACTTTGTGCTTGTTGCTGGCGCCGCCCAAGCCGGCGCTACTGCCTGTCTCCCAGGGAGACACCCAACCCGAATTTGTCTCCCAGGGAGACACCCTACGGGTGATGAGGGGCGGACCCTGGACTGCGCCAGGGTCCGCCAATTGCCAGTGGGGAAACCCCCCCAACCACCCCGACCGCCGGGTTTCCCCACTATCCCCTTCCCCCGGCCTCACTGCGTTCGGCCCTGGGCCGCCTGGCGCGCGGTCCCGCCTTTCTGCTCACCATCAGCCGGCTCGGTCGCCTACCCCCCCTCGTCGGTTATTGTGACGCCGTGCGTAGCTGTTTCGCTGTGAATTGCAGCGGGAAATTATGCTGAATCTGCACTACTACGTTATATAGTGACTGGTTGCTGCCGAGTTGATCCTTTCCTTTGCTGTTTCTGGCGGGATCGGCCTTGAAGCAAACCTTTGTCAAACCTACGAAGCGCGCTATTTTGTGCGTGAGCCGGCGCAGGTGGCGCGCCGCAAAAAGCATAAGCCGCTAAAACAGCCGAGGGAAGGGTTCTTCTCTTGGCTGTTTTGCCCCGATCCGCCGGTGCCGCGGCTACGTTCCTGAGCTATATCCTTGACGCGGTACGGGATCGCTAGACCCGCCGCGCCGACCTGGCTAGGACGGCGCTCCCACCCCCTGATCTGGTGCCGGCGACCCTGGCCGCGCTCCCCCGGCGGGCGGATTTCCGCGCGGGGCGGTTAATTCGAGTTGAATGTTATCGGGATCGCGGAAGGCCAGGACATGGGCCAGGCCGATATCCTTGATCTCTCCGTGGAGTACGCCCTGCGCGGCGAACAGGTCGCGCGCCGCCTCCAACGCCGCATAATCCGCGACCTGGAAGCTCAGGTGATCTAAGCCCACCCGATTTTCGTTAAACTGGTCTTGCGGCGGGGCGCCGGCGGGATCGGGGGCCGGGCCTAATCCCAGCAGGAAAGAGCCTTGCGTCAGCAGCACCCCCGTGGGAATCGCCCGCGCGACCGCAAAGCCCAGCACCTGGGTATAAAACGCCTGAGAGCGCGCCACATCCGTCACTGTCAAGCGCAGATGGTGGATCGCTCCAACGACCAGCGAATCAGCCATGAGGGTTCTCCTTTGGACGCGGTTATTCGAGGGTGTAGGCTTCCTGTAACCAGGCGCGCAGTTCGGGGTCGATCTGCTCCGGCGTGTCCAGGCGAATTTCGTTGTGCCAGCGGTGTTTGGACACCTGTTCGGTTTTGGCGATCCGGGGGCCGGCGAGGGCGCGCGCCAGGCGTAAATTGAGAATGAGATAGCTTTTGCGGGGATGCACCCCGGCAAACCCACTGGTCCGCAGCAGATGGATTGAGGTTTTTTTAGCGTCCGCCGTGAAGGGACCAAAGGAAGCCAACACGGTGAGCAAGCCTTCGTAGATCTGACGCACGGTGGGGTCTTTGCCGGTAAATAAGAGATCGGCAGTGTGGACAAGCTCGGACATGGATGCCTCCAGCGGGTAAACAGCAATCGGAGCGGCCAGACGTAGCGAGTATACCCCAGAGCCCGCAACGGCGCAACCACGCCGCCAGGGGTAGCGGGGCCGGGTGCAGGGCGCAGAAGAGGCCCGGCCCCCGTATAAAGCGGGCGCGGACCCCTGATTTCGAGGAGTGCCGCCCGGCGGCAGTCCGTGGAGATCGGCCTCGAAATACCTGAACAAGGCAAGCAGTGAGCGGCCTCATTACTATATAAAATAGTAGTGCAGATTCACCATAATCTTGCGCTGCACTTCACAGTTTCGCCCCGAAACAAACTCGATGCGTTGTAGTAGGTCGGGTAGGCATTCAGACAGCTCGTCCGCCCGCCATCCCGGTTGGTCAGTGTGGGGTCCAGGCCCGGGACAGTAGGCGGCCCGCGCCCATGCGGGCGCGGGCCGCGACGACGAAATGGGAAGCGGGGCGCCGCCCCGCTTCCCATGGCAGGGGATATTGACTTCGTGCCTATTTTGTAGTAAACTGAGCAGTATAGATTTGTGGAAAAGGGCCCTGGTTGGCTGGATCGAGCGGGGAAGGGGGAATTTGCGATGAACCGACCGCCTAGAGGGGAAACGGAGAGCGATCCCCGGCGCTTTCAGTGGCGCGCCGGCGACTTGGTCGGCCCGGCGTGCTGGACCTGCGTGCATAAACACGCGAACGCCGCAACGTGTACCGCGTTTCCTGATGGCATCCCGGAGGAGATCCTCGACGGGACCGATCCGCATACCGACCCGTATCCTGGAGATCATGGGATCCTCTATACGCCGCGCCCGGGTGCCGGGCGGGAAAGGGGCTGGTAGGTGGGGGGCGCCGGGCGGGCTTCGCCCGCCAATACGGCCACAGCAGCCGCCAGCCCCGCGGTCGCTACATTGCCCGCGCCCCTCGCGGAGGGTGCGCCCAGCCCGCTGACGCTGGAAGAGCGCCAGGCCCAACTCAACGTGGCCTTTGCCCCCTGGGCGCACTCCCTGAGTGAGGAAGAGTCCTTGGCTCTGCTCACCTATACCGGGAGTGGCCATGAGCGTATCAATGCGCGCTTGCGCGCGCGGGAAGGGTTGTCGTTGGAGGCGGTGGATCCGTGGGATCCCCCCAGCCCGGTGGCCCGCGAGGCCCTCATGAGTACGATTCGCCGGCTGGACGCGGTGATCAGCCGGGGGCAGGTCCCCACCACGCTGACGGTCTATCGCGGCCGGGAGCGTCACGTCCCGCTGGCCGAAGCCCAACAGCGCATCGGCGGCATCGCGCGGGACTACGGCTTCGTGAGCACGAGCCTGGCCCTGCATGTCGCCGCCCTGGTGGCCGGCTATCAGAAAACCTGGCTGGCCGCCGATCCCAGCACGGTTCAGGTGCGCTGCGGCACGTTGTACGAAATCACCATCCCCGCCGGCAGCCGCGCCGCCTGGGTTGACATTCATGAGGACCGCAAAGAGTACGAGTTACTCTTGCCGCGGGGTAGCCGGTTCCGGGTGACGGGGGTCCGCCAGGAGCCCTGGGCCGGGGAGCCCCCGGCGGCGTACACCGTGATCCAGATGGAACTGTTACCGCCGGGGCGGCGGCGCCATGAGTGATCCCAGTCTACGCTGGCGCAGCCTGCCCGGCAACTTCGATACGCTCAACACCTTTGCGCGCTACCCGGCGGATAACTCCTATGGCATCCCGATCGTAACCCCTTACACCGGCCCGGCCCCGGCCTGGCTCTGGCCTTACGGCGCGCGGATCACGACGAAGGAGCCGGTCCCCGGTGGGGCCATGCACTTCTACATGGACGACTATCGCTTCGAACGGGTCTGGGCGCGCCCGATCGATACTTTGTCGGCGATCCAGCGCGCCGGCCTGGTGCTGACGCCCGACTTCAGCGTTTATAGGGATTGGCCGCTGGCCCTGCAGATTTTCAACGTCTACCGCAGCCGCTGGTGTGGGGCCTTCTGGCAGGATCACGGCGTGACGATCATCCCCTCGCTTTCGTGGTCGACGCTGGCCAGCTACGATTTCGCCTTCGCGGGCATCTTGCCGGGTGGCCTGGTGGCCATCACCGCGCGTGGTCTACGCAGCCCAGAGACACGCGTCTGGTTTGAGCGCGGCTATCGGGCCATGCTCGCCGCCGTCCAGCCGTCGTTGGTGTTGGTCTACGGCCGGCTCCCGGAGCATCTCCAGGCTCTGGCTCCCTTTCACGAGTACCCCTTGCAATGGCGGGGGATCTGGCCGGCCCAGCGCGCCCTGCGGCGAACTCCCTGACCGGGCTGGTGGTCTCTCGCCACGTATGATTTGCCGGCAAATCGCGGTCTGAATTTGGCTCAGGCGCCATAGGCGCCTTCGGGACGCGCCGGCTACGCCGGCGCTAAGCGTTGCCGACGCCCGGCGGGACCCCTCCCCCGCCGGTCAGTCGGCCCCGCGACAAGGGGGCAGGACCCCCCTTGTCCGAACCCCCTCCGTCGTGCCCGGCTTCACGCTCACACCAGGTCTCTACTAAGCGCAGGAGCATCACCGCGGCGCACGCCTGGTCGCAGAGCCGGGCACCGGCGCGGCCTGGCGGCCGCGAGCGGGGAAACCCCCCCAGCCACCCCGCCCGCCGGGTTTCCCCGCTGCCCCCTTCCCCCATCTACGCTACCATCGGCCAGGGCGGTCGCCCCCTCGCCGGTTATCGGCGCTGGTCTCCCTGTTTTGCTCCGAAACAGATTCGTGCCACCGTGGCGGTTGTCTCCCTGGGAGACAACTGCTATGGGCCGGGTTACCCGGCAAATTAGATGTTTGTGCCGGGCGTTGCGGGGCGCGGTGGAACAGCCCACCGCGCCCCCCTGCTGCCCGGCCAGGGGTCAGGGCCCCTATCGGCTCGTCTATCGCCGCTATCACCCTTCTTCCCGCCGCCAGCCTGCGGTCCCGCTTCTCTGTAGGCCCGCCCATAGCCGACCGCGCCGCTCTATGCCCAGTCTCGGGGGCGCGCGCTGCGGTGCCGGCTGCCCCCTGCCACCACCTCCCAGGTAGCCCTGCCCTGGGTCGCCGGGTGTGAGCGGTGGCCCGCGGGCCGCCCCCGCTCGGCGTCCTGGGGCTGCTGGGCCGGCTTGATTGTTCAGGGCGGCCCAGCAGGGGTCCTCTGCTGGCGCCCCTATTATTGTCCCACAACCAGCGCAATGGGGCCGCACGCGGCCTCCTTGCGCTTAGCTTGGACGCCTACAAGGCTGCCCTCAAAACGAGTTTGTTTAACCAATTTTTGATGGCCTGCGGCCTCAAAAATTGGCCCGCCCCGGCAGGCCGGGGCTAAAAAACTCGTTTTTCGGCGCGTGCGGCATGGCGTTGCCTGCCGCGTGCGGTCTTTCCGGCGTCCGCGCTTTGTGGGGCAATGGGGCTGAGCCAGCGAGGACCCCTCCTCCGGCTCGGCACCTGGACAATCGAACACTCGTCCTACGCAGTGCGCCCAGGACAACCTGATCGGGTAGCGGGCCTCGTGAGCTTCCGCCGTCACCCCGAATTCGGCAACCTCAAGCAAGGGCCTACCTGCGGAATGGCGACAGTGGCGTTGGCCACCTCGGTGAACCGCAACGCTCGATGACCCCCCGAGACTGGACAAAGTAGGGCGCCCGGTCCTCAGCTACAACTGAGGCTAGCCTACACATAATTGGGCGCGCGACCGCATATACCGGCGACGGGAAAGAATTAAGGGTGATGGCCGCGGCGATAGACGAACCCCCCTTCGACAGCTACTCAGATACTCAGGGATTCCTGAGATTTGACGATTTTTAACGACTACAGATAAGCCCCGCGCGGGGCGCCAGTTAAGGAGCAAACGCAATGAACGCACTTGATCCCCGGCGCTGGACGCCACAGGCGAAGGCCAAGCTCGGCTTGGTGTGTTTCATAGTAGCCCTGGCCGCGCCGAGCCTGGGCTGCGCCGGAGCACCGGTTATTTCGATCCCCGGCCCCCAGGACAAGAACGTCGGCCAGCACGCCCAGCAGGGCGACTACGGGGTGACGACCCACCCCGCCGCCAGTCAGCCCTAAAGCAAAAGCAGAGGAGGCAGACGATGAACACCCGAGTCGTGAACATCAACCGCGAGAAGTACGACGTGTACATCGGCCGGCCCGGCAAGGGCAAGTCGGCGGCCGAGTGCCCGTGGGGCAACCCGTTCGTGATCGGCAAGGACGGAACTCGCGACGAGGTGATCGCCAAGTACGCGCGCTGGATTCAGACGCAGCCACAGTTGCTGGCTCGTTTGGGCGAGTTGCGCGGCAAGCGGCTCGGGTGTTTTTGCAAGCCGGCGCGTTGCCACGGCGACGTGCTTGCCCGCCTGGCCGACACGCTCTGAGACGACTGACCACAAATTACATGCTGAGGAGGCAACACCATGAAGACTATCATCGCGGGCTCGCGCACTTTGCACGGCGTGGAGCTGGTCGAGGAAGCGGTACGCCGGTCGGGGTTCACGGTCGGCACGGTGATCAGCGGTACTGCGTCGGGTATCGACCGCGCCGGCGAGGCCTGGGCGGAGCAGCACAACATCCCAGTGGTGCGAAGGCCGGCCAACTGGGACCGCTTCGGCAAGAGCGCC
The DNA here is from genome assembly GCA_035310405.1 of Chloroflexia bacterium. Classification (GTDB taxonomy): domain Bacteria; phylum Chloroflexota; class Chloroflexia; order QHBQ01; family JAICKM01; genus JAICKM01. Next base: position 9,711 of record DATGEF010000781.1, read on the forward strand.
GGCTATCGGCGCAACGAGCAGATGGCTCAGATTGCGGACGCCGCGATCGTCATCACGATGGGAGATGCCGCGGCTAGCCCTGGCGCGCACCACATGATCGACATCGCCAGGAAGCGCGGCCTGAAGCTCTTCGTCTACCGCCCGGCGAACCCACCGGCGCTGACGGCGGCGGACCAAGATCACATCCAGCTCGAAGTCGACCGGGCGCGCCAGGCGGGGGCACGGTACAACGAACTGCATACGGTGTACTGGCACGCGGTCGAGGCGGCGAAGGCGGCCGGGCGGGACCCGCAGCAGGACGAGGCGGTGCAGGCCGCGCACCAGAAGCTCGTCCACGCGCAGCCGTTGCTGAAGCAGATCCGGGCGGGCGCGCAGGCGGCGGCGCTTGCAGCCGGGTGGAACTGGCCCGACCAGCCGAACGCGCCCTGGGCGGCGCCGACCCCCCCTGCGGCGGCAACCACACCTGCGGCGGCGCCCGCTATGGCGCCTGCGGCGGCGAAGACGAGCCGGCGCACGCCGCTCCCCGCACCGGTGGCGATCGGCAAAGACGATCCGCCGGCGGTCCAGCAGGCGAAAGCGCGGCTCAACGCGCAGATCGCCGCGGCCGGGCAGCTCGGCAAGTCGGGCGCCTGGGCGCCGCTGAAGAACGCGCTCTCGGCCCTTGAACGGCTGCTGAACCTGCAGCCCCGGCAGATCCTCGCGCACTAAACCACACGCCTGGGAGGGTGGGGCGGCCCCCGCCCCGCCTCCCTCGCCCAGATTTGCTCAAAGAGGAGGACTCGACGTGAAATCTGCTGTTCCTACCGCTCTGTTGGCCGGCGAAGTTGGCGAGATCCTGGGTGGCTGGGGCGCGGCCGACCCAGCACCGTTACCCGGCCCAGCGGCGACCTCCGCTGCACTCCAGTTACCGCCCCCTGGCCCCCTCGTGGACCCGGCGCGCAGCCGGGCACAAGAAGGTATGGTACAGGGCCTCATCCGGGCCCTGATCGCCGACCGCACCACCCGCGCCATCGCCGAGGTCTTCGGCGTCTACAGTGTGCCCTGCCTGGAGATCCCCAGGCACGAATACACCGTCGAACTCACGCCGCTCGCCGGCGGCCTGCGGGCGGCCTGTACTTGCGACGAAACGCAGGCGCTGGAGCTGATGACGCCCGAGCTGCTGCTGGCGGCCTGCTGGCATGTGCAGCTTGTGCTCTGGTTCCTCAGCCCGGCCCCGCTCCGCGCTCGCTGGGGCCGGGTCTATCCCCACCTGGCGGCCGCCTGGGCGGATTTTTGCGCCCGCCGCCGGCGCGAACTGGCCGTGGCCTGGGCGCCAGATCTGGTATACCAGGCCATCCAGCAGCAATAGAGACGCCCCAGGCTCGCCATAGACGGCTCCCGCTACCCGGCGGGGGCCGTCGCCGCTTTCGGGCCACACGCGCCGTCAAAGGAGGTTCCCAATGCGCGAGGTGATCATCGAACAGACGACCGAGGTCAGGACCGCAATCACGACCGAGGTCAGGACTGCGATCACGACCGAGATCACGGTCACGACCAAGAAGCGGCGCACCTGCCAGATCCCGCGGGAGAAGCGACGGCTCGGCGGCCTGGTCCGTACCGGCAAGCAGCCCAGCCCCCACGATGCCGACCCCGCCGCGGCGCAGGAGGCCCGCCGGATCGCGTTCGCCGAACACCAGCGTCAGCGGGGCGCCCGGGGTGCCGCGGCGACACGCATCAGCCAGGGACCGAAGAAGCTCGCCCACATCCTGGCTGAGTACTATCGAGAGCATCCCACAAGCCTGGAGATCTTCGTCGCTGAGGAGCTGGACGCCGAGGAAGTGCTTTATACCCGCGAGTTCGTGGTGGAAGTCGAGCTGGATGTGCTCTACTGGCGCCTCGATTTTCTGCTGCAAGGGTACGGGCCGGCGGGGGCGGACCTGGTCATCGAGCCGGGTGCCGGCTACTGGCACGATCCGGCGCGGGACGCCGAGCGCTACCGCGTGCTGGCCACCCTGGGGTACAGCCACGTCCTGACCCTCACCGACGTGGAGATCGAGCAGAAGCCGGAGTGCGCGCGCCAGCGCATCCGGGATTTTGTCGCTGGGCGGGCGCTCGCACAGTGCCCCGTGCCACAGGAGGTTTCTAATGTCCATGCCCCGCTTTACCCGGCGGCCGCCTGAGTACCAGAAGAGCCGCAACCACGGCTTCCTACTGACCGGCCTGGAAGCCGGCCTGCGCATCCTGGTCTGCGGCCCGGTGTGGCTCGTCGAAAGCAGCCAACTAAACGGGTCGATGTACCCGGTCCTGATCCGCAAGGAGAACGACGTCGAGCACCTCACCTGCTGGTGCGACTGGGGTCGCAAGGTCCAGGCGTCCTGGGCCGTTGGCTCGGACGTGTTACCGTGTACGCACCAACTCCTGGTGTTCTGGTATCGCCTGCCCGCAGCGACCCGGGCGCGGCTCTGCGATCAGGACCCCAATCTGGTCGCCGCGCAATTGGCCGGCCAGGCTGCCCTGCTCGAGCGCGGGGTACCTGGCGGCGACGCCGTGATCACCCTGGGCGAGGGTCGCCTGGACCCCGTTATTTCTACCGGCGCGGGCGGCTGCCCCGCGCCGCTGCCCCTTCCTGCTCTGACGGTCGCGTAGCTCCGCCGAACTACCGCTTACTCACGGTCGCGTGGGCGACCGCTTGATCGACCGCAACTCCCCCAACACTGGAAAGGAGGGCAGGGTGCTCGTCCCCCTGGTCGGGGCTGGACCGCGCCCGGTGTATATGGACCGCACAGATCCCCGCCGGTGGACCCCGGCCAACCCCCGGCTGCGGCTTTGGGGCGTGCTCGCTTGCTTGCTGCTTGTCTCGCTACCGGAGCCGGCCGCCCGGGCGGGCAGCCCCGCCTGGGAGCTGGCCGGGCACGCGGCGCCGGACGCGGTGTACCGGCTGCCCGCTGTTCATTTATGGCAGCACAACCCGGCCACCTACCACAACGACGTGGGCTGCGGGGCCTTCACGACGGCGATGGCCCTCTCAGTCTACGACCCGGCCCGCTACGGCAGCTACCAGGTGGCGCACACTTTCTTCGGCCGGATGTTAGAGGTGCCCATCTTCGGGGGCACCTTCGAGGAGGAAAACGCCTCCATCGCCCGCGCCGAGGGCTTCCTCGCCGCCGAGTACGACCGGGGAACCGTCGTCAACCTGGCCGCGGCTATCGACGTCGGAGCGCCGGTCATCTTGCTGGTCGATCCGCTGCCCATCCTGGGCGTCGGCCGGCACGACGTACTGCTGGTCGGCTACCGCCTCACCGCTGGGTGGGTCGGCGAACTCTTCGTCGACGATCCCGGCATAGAGAGCGCGGCCCAGCCGGCGCCGCGCGGCCCG
>DATGEF010000782.1:0-12458 GCA_035310405.1 Chloroflexia bacterium
TGATGGCCAACAACTCCTCTCCCACGCGGCGGGGGAAAGAGCGGGCGGGCGGCGCCAGGTGCTGGATCGTCAGGCGCGGCGCAAACAGGCGGCGGATCTCGGCCTCGCTGGTCGCATAGGGCGGGCCGCCCGGGCGGCCATGGGTGAAAAAGAGCGCTAAATACGTCCCGCCGGGGCGCAGCAGGCGGGTCACCAGCGCGGCATACTCTTCGCCGAGCCGCGGGTCGAGCGCGGAGAGACAGGTGTGCTCCAGCACATAGTCGAACGCGGCCCGGTAGTCCGGGGGCAGGGCGAAGATATCCCGCTGCGCGAACGTCGCGCGGTCGGCCAGGCCGCGCCCCCAGGCGAAGCCCTGGGCGAAGGCGACGGCCGACGGCGCGACGTCGATGCCCAGCACGGAGAAGCCGTGCGTGGCGAAGAGGATGGCGTCGTGGCCGCGCCCACTGCCCAGCGCGATCATCCGGCCGGGCGGTGGCGCGTCCGGCCCGGCCAGCAGGTCGACAAAGGCGGGCGCCGGCTCGCCGATGTCCCAGCGGGTATCCTGCTGCTGATACAGCGTCTCCCAGTGCTCCGGGTGCTCGGTCCCGGCATAGCGGCCGGCGGGCGGTTGGTCAGTCATTGTTCCTCCGGACGAGTCGTCAGTCGTCAGTCGTCAGTGAGACGAGTGATCAGTCGGCAGTCGGCAGTCGGCAGTGAGACGAGTCGGCAGTCGGCAGTCGGCAGTCGGCAGTCGGCAGTGAGACGAGTAATTGGTCATAAATATTAGCAAAGATGACAAAGGATTTGTCATTCTGAGCGCAGCGAAGAATCCGTTGCCCGGCGGATCGGTTCGGGGCCAGCAGGCCGTTGGCCCCGCGACCGCCGCCCCCCGGGCCAGCCCCCCCAGATCGCCCCGGTGGGCACGCAGGGGGTGCGCCTCAGCGGATTCTTCGCTGCGCTCAGAATGACAGATCTTATGTTTGCTGCTAATAAAATACATTATTGACTCAGTTTCGTACTCAGCACTCAGGACTTTCGACTCAGGACTTCGTCTCGTCCCACGCCCGATCGACCTGCGCCAGTAGCGCCGCGCGGTCGCCGCTGTTGTCGAAGACGCGGTCGGCGCGGGCGACTTTCTCGGCCTGCGGGCGTTGGGCGCGCACGCGGAGCCAGGCCTCGTCGGCGGTCAGGCCGCGGGTGGCGACCAGACGGGCCACCTGTTGCTCCGGCGGGCAGGTCACCACCCAGATGCGGCGGCAGACGTCCACCAGCGGGCTCGTCAGCAGCCCGATCGCGTCGATGACCACCACGGGCTCGGGCCGGGCCGCGACCTGGCGCAGAATCTCGTCGCGGACGAAGGGCAGAACCAGCGCCTCCAGGCGGCGCAGCTCAGCCGGGTCGGCGAACACACGGTTGCCGAGGGCCTTGCGGTCGATCTCGCCGTCCGGCTGGAGGATCGCCGGGCCGAAGGCGGCCACGATCGGGCCATAGGCCGGGGCGCCCTGGCGCTGCAGATCGCGCGTCACCTGGTCGGCGTCGATCACGCCCGCGCCGCGGCCGGCCAGGTGGGTCAGCACCGTGCTCTTGCCGCAGGCAATGTTGCCGGTGAGGCCGATAATGAACGTGTCGCCTAGCTGGCCAGTCGTTCCCATTCGCCGTACATCTGCTCCAATTGCGTGGCTAACTGCTGGTATTCGAGGCCCAGGTCGGTCACCAGGGCGATATCCTGGGCCGCACTGGCGGCATCCAGCTCGGCGCCGAGCAGGTTGAGCCGCGATTCGATGGCGCCGATCGATTGCTCCACCTCTTGCAGCTTGCGGGCCGCCGCGGCCTTGGCCCGGGCGGCGGCCCGCTCGGCCTCTTCGCGCGCGCGCTGCTCTTGCCGGGCGCGGGCGGCCGCATCCAGGCCGCGGGGCGCCGGCTTGCCCGCCGGAGCGCCCTTGCCGCGCGCCCCCGCGGCCGGCGGCTCGCCGAGGCCCAGTGCCTCGCGGCGCCGCCGGGCCAATTCCTCCTGATACTCGCTATAATTGCCGTCAAAGGCCGTGATCTGCCCATTTTCCAGCACCCAGGTCTGGGTCGCCAGGCTGTCGATGAAAGCCCGGTCATGGGAGACGAACAGCAAGGTGCCGCGATAGTCGCCCAGCACTTCTTCGAGGGCTTCACGGGCGCCGAGGTCGAGGTGGTTCGTCGGCTCGTCGAGCAGGAGGAAATTGGCGTCGAGCAGGGTCAGCTTGGCCAGCGCGACGCGGCTGCGCTCGCCGCCGCTGAGATCGCCGACCCGCTTGAAGACGTCGTCCCCCGAGAACAAGAAGCGGCCGAGCAGGCTGCGGGCCGCTTCTTCGGCCATGGGCCGGGTATAGAGAATCTCGTCGATCACCTGCCGGGCCGGGTCCAGGCCCTCGTGCGCCTGGGCATAATAGGCGGTCTGCACATTGGCCCCGAGGATGATCTCGCCCCGCAACGGGGCCAGCGCGCCGATGACGGTGCGCAGCAGCGACGTCTTGCCGGCGCCGTTCGGCCCGATCAAGGCCACGCGCTCGGCGCGCGCGATCTCCAGATCCGGGCAGGCGGCCAGCACCAGGTCGCGCGGGGGGCCGCCGTTCTCGCCGGCCAGCGCCTGGCGATAGCCGACCGCCAGGTCCTGGGTGGCCAGCACGGTGCGCCCGCTGCGCAGGTGCGCCTGGAGATCCAGCTTCAGCGTCTCGCGGTTGACCGGGGCATGCAGCCGCTCCAGGCGCTTCAGGCGCTTCTCGCGGCCTTTGGCCTCTTTGGACCGCTGCCCGGCCTTGAAGCGGCGGATAAATTCTTCGGTCTTGGCGATCTGCTCTTGCTGCGCGGTGTACTCGGCCAGCCGCCGTTCCATGCGCTCGGCTTTGAGGGTCAGGTAGCGGGTGTAGTTGCCGCTGTACGCTTCGAGGGTGCCGGCCTCCAGATCGAGCGTGCGGGTCGTCACTTTGTCGAGGAAGCGGCGGTCATGCGAAGAGCAGAGGAGGGTGCCCCGCCAGCCCTGTAAAAAGCCTTCCAGCCACTCGATCGCGGCCAGGTCGAGGTGGTTCGTCGGCTCGTCGAGCAACAACAGGTCGGGGTCGGCGAGCAGGGCGCGGCTGAGGGCGGCGCGCGTCTTTTGCCCGCCGCTGAGCTGGGCGAGCGGCAGATCGAATTGCGCGCGCCGGAAACCGAGCCCCTCCAGCACCTGCTCGATGCGGTGCTCCAGCGCGTAGCCCCCGGCCAGCTCGAAGCGCTCGGTCACCGCCTCGTAGGCGTGGATCAGGGCATCCCAGGCCGGGCCACTCTGCGGCGTGCCGGGTGCCGACATCTGCGCTTCCAGGCGGTTCATCGCGTGCTGGAGGTCGCGGATCTCGCCCAGCGCGTCGAGCATGGCCTCCCAGAGGGTCGTGTCCGCCGCGGGTGGTGGGCCGCCGGTCAGCGCGCCGAAGCCGGCCACTTCCTGCGGCAGATAGGCCAGGCGCAGGCCCCGCGATCGCACCACCCCGCCGCCGTCGGTGTCCGGCTCGTCCATCCCGGCGAGGATCTCCAGGATCGTCGTTTTGCCGGCGCCGTTGACGCCGACCAGGGCCACTTTGTCCCCCTCGTTCAGCTGGAAGCTGATGCCGCTGAAAATCGGCACGAGGTGGAAAGTCTTTTTTAAATTGAAGGCGCTTAGTACCGTGGTCGCCATGGTCCCAACGATCTATCTAGGTGCGTATTGCGTATTGCGTTATGTCAAGTTCCAGGCGCCAATCACTTCGAGCAGGCGGTGGTTGGTCAGGTCGAGATGGATCGGCGTGACCGAGATCTGGCCGTTGGCGACCGCGTGGGCGTCGGTGCCCGCTTCGAGGTGCGACTCGGGGATCGCGCCGCCGATCCAGTAGTACGCCCGGCCGCGCGGATCGAGCCGTTTGATCAGCTCATCGCGATAAATGCGCCGGCCCAGCCGGGTCACGGCCACGCCGGTGATCGCGGCCGGCGCCGCGTTGGGCACGTTCACGTTGAGCAGCACCCCGGCCGGCAAGCCGTGGCGCGCCACTTCCTGGACTAGCCGGACCACAAATGCCGCCGCGGTGTCGAAATGCCAATCCTGGTAGCCGTCCATCGACACGGCAATGGACGGGATCTCGGAGATAATGCCCTCCATCGCCGCCGCCACCGTGCCCGAATAGGTGATATCGTCGCCCAGGTTCGGGCCGGTATTGATGCCAGCCACGACCAGCTCGGGCTTGGCGTCCAGGAAGCCGAGCGCGGCGAGGGCCACACAGTCGGAGGGGCTGCCGTCAGTGGCATGCACCCGCGCGGGCCCCCAGCGGCGCGCGGTCACCCGGAGCGGCCGGTCCATCGTCTTGTTGTGTCCGGCGATGCTCCAGTTGCGGTCGGGGGCGATCACGTCGACCGCATGGGTGGGGCTCAGCGCCCGGTGCAGGGCCACGAGGCCCGGGGAGTCGATGCCGTCGTCATTGGTCAGTAAAATCCGCATGGGGCTGCTTTCTAGTCGTCGTCGTCCGTATCGTCGGCGGCGGCCGGGCCCTCGGTGGCGTCGAGCCAATGCACGGCCCGCTGCACGGCGTCATAATGGTCGGCCAGCATGGCGACATTCTCCAGCTCGTCGATGGGCACCCACGCGGCGCCATAATTGGCGCCGCCGCCCGCCCGGCTCTCTTCGTAGTGTGGATCGAGGCTGCCGTGGGCGGTGACCAGGTAAAACAGCTTCAGCGCATACCAGCCCCCGGCCGCTGGGTCCGGCGGCGCCCCCGGGTCGGGGGAAAAAAAGGCGTCGGCGAAATAAATCGGCGGGCCGACCGTGACCGGCAGGCCCACCTCTTCCTGGAATTCCCGCACGATGGCCGCGGCGGCGCGCTCCCCCGGGTCGACCCCGCCGCCCGGCAGCTCCCAGACCGTGGAGCGCCGGTCGCGCGTCAGCAAGACCTGGCCGCGGTCCTCGGTGAAGGCCACCCCATAGACGCTGGGGCGTGGCCGCACCTGTGCCCGCGGCACCGCGACCGCCCGGCCGTCATGCGTATAACAGATAATCGTGTCGCCCCCCATCGCCTGCTGCTCCTGACTAAATCCGTTTCCACCGTGCCCCGGCCGGCGTGTCCTCGATCTCGATCCCGGCGGCCAGCAACTCGGCGCGCAGGGCGTCAGCCCGCGCCCAGTCCTTGGCCTGGCGGGCGGCCTGGCGGGCATCGATCAGGCCTTGCAGGGCCGGCGCCAGGGTCTCCTCCCGCGTCGCCGCTTGCGCCAGGTCGAGCCCCAGGACGCGATCCCAGTCCAGCAGCAGCGGCAGGGCGGCGGCGGCCGCGTCGCGGCGATTGGCCTCCTTAATCAGCTCCCAGACGGCCGCCAGCGCGCGCGGCATATTGAGATCGTCGTTGATCGCCTCGTGGAATTGCGCCGTGAAGGGCGGCAGCCAGCCGTCCGGCCCGCTATCCGCCGCCGATCGCCCTTCCGCCGCCCGGCGCACAAAGTCGTAGATACTGTGCAACGAGTTGCGCGCCTGATCCAGCGTGCTCAGGTCCTGGTAAAAGGTGAGCGCGGCCCGGTAATGGGCGCCGAGGCAGAAGTAGCGATAGACGAGCGGGGGGTAGCCGGCCTGGACCACGTCTTCGAGCGTGATAAAGCCGCCGAGGCTCTTGCTCATCTTCACTTCTTCTTCGACCGTCTCGGTTGTCGCGCCCCGCTGCCGCGTGATCGGCTGCACCATGCGCAGGAACTCGCCATGCAGCCAGGTGCGCACGAACGGCTGGTGCGTGCAGGCCTCGGCCTGCGCGATCTCGTTCTCGTGGTGGACCGGGATGTGGTCGATGCCGCCGCAATGGATGTCGAACGTCGGGCCGAGATATTTCATGCTCATGGCCGAGCATTCGATATGCCAGCCCGGGTAGCCTGGGCCCCAGGGGCTGGGCCACTGCTGCAGATGGTGCGGATCGGCCTTGCGCCAGAGCGCAAAGTCGAATGGCCCGTGCTTCTCCGGGTTGACCTCGACCCGGGCGCCCGCCTCCTGCCCGGCCAGCGAGAGCCGGCTCAGAGCGCCGTAGGCCGGGAACTGGGCCACGTCGAAGTAGATGCCGTCGGCGATCTCATAGGCCACCCCCTGGTCGACCAGGCATTGGACGAGCGCGATCATCTCGGGAATGTGCTCCGTGGCGGGGCACAGGACGGTGGGGCGCAGGCAGTTGAGGCGGTCGAAATCGCGCAGAAAGACCTCCGTATAATAGTGGGCGATTTCGGCGGGGCTTTTGCCGGTGCGCTGGGCCCCGACGGCCATCTTATCTTCGCCCTCGTCGGCATCCGAGGTCAGGTGGCCGACGTCCGTGATATTCAGCACATGGGTGACCTGGTAGCCGTTATAGATCAGCACCCGTTTGAGCACGTCCTCGAACAGGTAGGTGCGCATATTGCCGATATGCTGGTAGTTATAGACGGTCGGCCCGCAGGTATACATGCCGACGTGGGACGGGTCGGCGGGTGCGAACGGCTCCTTCAGGCGGGTCAGGGTATTGTACAGGTAAACGACCATCAGCACGCTCCACTATCGCTGCACTAGCGTTGCACTAAACTCCAGGGGCCCACCCCGCCAGCTTGCCGCCGGGGTTTGGCGGCATTATACTGCATCGGCGGGTGCTTGGGTAGACTCCTTTAGACCGATATTTCGGGGGTCGGGGGGCCGGGATCGGGGGCCAGAACGATGGATGCGCGACGCGAGTACGGACGGGCCCGGCCGGGCGCCGGCGAGGTGGCCCGGCGGCTCGCCGTCGAGCGGCGGCGCGCGCGGGCGGCGACCGAGCCCTTCACCATCGTGGCCGAGCGGCCCGCCGAGGTGCTCGGCTTCTACACCGTGACCGGCAGCAGCGGCATCCCCTACACGGTCGAGATCCGCGACCCCGATCGCTTCCTGAATCGCTGCGCGTGCCCCGACTACGAAGGCAATAATCTCGGCACCTGCAAGCACATCGAAGCGGTCCTCCTCGACCTGCGGCGCGGCCCGAACCGCAAGAAGCTCACGGCCGCCCGCGCCGAGCTGGTCGCCCACCGCCGCCTCCACGTCCGGCTCGGCCTGGTCTACCAGGGCGGCACCTGGCAGCTCGCGCCCAGCTACGACGAGTCGCTCGATCTGGGCCTGCTGCGCCTGGTCCACTACTATCTCACCCCCCACCTGGCCGAGATCAACGCCGACCCGGCGGCCCTGGCCTTCCGGCTCAAAGCGTTCGACGATGAGGTGCGGGAGTACGGCGGCAGCGTGAGCATCGATCCCGACGTCTGGACCCAGCTGGCGCAGGTCGGCCACCGGCAGGAGCGGGCAGCCGCCCGGGAGGCCCTGCTGGTGGCCGTCCAGGCCGGCCACCGCCGGCTCGACCTGTTGCGGGCGCCGCTCTATCCCTTCCAGCTGCTGGGCGTGCTCTTCCTGGCCTTCACCGAGCGGGCCCTGCTGGCCGACGACATGGGCTGGGCAAGACCGTCCAGGCCCTCGTCGCGGCCCACCTGCTCATGGAGCAGCACGGCATCCGGCACGTGCTGATCATCACGCCCGCCTCGGTCAAGCGACAGTGGGCGCGCGAGATCGCCCGCTTCTCCGGCCTGCCCGCCACCGTGGTCGGCGGCAGCCCGGCCCGCCGCGCCCGCCAGTATGCCGCGCCAGCGCCGTTTATGATCATCAATTATGAGCTGGTGCTGCGCGATTTCGCACAGATCGCGGCGCTGGCCCCCGAGCTGATCGTGCTGGACGAGGCCCAGCGGATCAAGAACTGGCAGGCCAAGACCACCCGCCGGATCAAGGAGCTCGACTCGCCCTACGCCTTCGTGCTCACCGGCACGCCGCTGGAGAACCGCCTGGAAGAGCTCTACAGCGTCGTGGAGTTTCTCGACCCGCGCCTGCTCGGCCCGGCCTGGCAGTTTCTGGCCGAGCACACCGAGCAGGACTCGTTCGGCGCGATCGTCGGCTACAAGCACCTGGAGCAGGTCCGCCACACGCTGGCGCCGATCTTCCTGCGCCGCCGCAAAGCTGACGTCCTGACCGAGCTGCCGCCGCGCATCGACAACTTCTACCGCGTCGACCTGACGCCGGAGCAGGCCCGGCTCTACCGGCCGGTGGAGAAGGAACTGCTGGCCCTGCTGCGCGAGAGCCGCTGGGACGCGGCGGCCCGCGGCCAGGTATTGGAGCGGATCACGTTCTTGCGCGAGCTGGCCGACGCCGCCGAGCTGGTCGCGCCCCACGTGCAGGCCTCCAGCAAGCTCCAGGAATTCCGGGCGCTGGTCCCCGACCTGCTGGCCGCCGGCCACAAGCTCCTGGTCTTCAGCGAGTGGGAGCGCATGACCCGCCTGGCGCAGGATGCCCTGGCGGGCCAGGGCATCCCCAGCGCGCGCCTGCACGGCGGTATGAGCACTGCGGCCCGCGAGGAAGCCTTGCGCCAGTTCCGCGAGGACCCCGATCTGCGGGTCTTCATCTCCACCGAGGCGGGCGGCCTCGGGCTGAATCTGCAGGTGGCCAGTTACGTGGTCAACCTGGACCTGCCCTGGAACCCGGCGCGGCTGGAGCAGCGCATCGCCCGCGCCCACCGCATGGGCCAGACCGCCCCGGTCAACGTGGTCAACATCATCGCCACAGACACCATCGAAGAGCGCGTGCTCGACGTGCTCTACGAAAAACAGGCCCTCTTCACCGAGCTCTTCGACACCGACATCGACACGATCAATCTCGACGCCGCCACCCAGCTCGACCGCTTCCGCGCCCTCGTCGCCCAATTGCTGGCCCATGACGAGTAGGCAGTAGGCAGTAGGCAGTAGGCAGTGAGACGAGCGATCAGTCGTCAGTCGTCGGTCGTCGGTCGTCAGTCGTCAGTCGTCAGTTGGCAGGGAGACGGAGGGGGGAGTGCAGAGTGCGGATCGCTGACCGCTGACCGCTGACCGCTCGTCTGTGGGAGAGGGCTCTGCCCTCGACGAATCTGCCCCACCTCGCTGTTCGCCCGGCAGGCGGCTCCAGCGGGCCCACACCCCCGAGCCCAGGCCTGCGGCAAGAGCTTCGAGGGCAGAGCCCTCTCCCACAGACGGGGATTACCGCGCCCGCGGTGGGGCGCGGACCTCGCCCGGGGTCAAGGCGGCCGGGCGGGTAGGGCACGTCATGCCGCGCCCGTGGTGGGGCGCATGGCCCGCCGGGGGCCGCCAACCACGCCAGGCGCATTCGTTTATCCTTGCGGCCCCGTGGCGCCGGGGCCGCCGGCCCCGGTCCTCACGGTTGGACCCAGCGGCGCGTGACCAGATCAAATACTAACTGGATGGTGTCTTGAACCCCCGCCGCGTCGGCGTCGCCCAGCGCCAACTGCACCTGCGCCCCTACCACCCGGACAATACGCACTGTGCCGACGCGGCGGGGCGTCCGATAGATCTGCGCAGTCGGCGCCCACTGGTGCAGGTCGGCCCCGGCCACAACGAGGATCAGGCCTTGCATGGGATCGACCTGATCCCCCTCGCGCCCCGCCAGCACTTTCACGCGCTGCCCCGCGACCTCGGTGATCCATCCGGAGGTATAGTACGGCTGTCGCGGATCGAACGGCAGGCCTGTAAAGGTCGAGATGACACCAAGCCCCGGAGTATGCACCGGGACTGGGCTTGGGTCCGGGACGATCACCAGGGTCGGCACCGGATGCGCGGCCACCTCGGTCCGCACCTGCACAAGGCGCTCCGCCAAGCGCGTGGCATACGCATCTGCGGCCGCGGTATCTGGTGGTGGATAAGTAGCTGGCACTGCCGGGCCGCCACCGGTTGCCTTGGGCACCCAGGTCGGACAGGGTACCATGCAGGGCACAGCTGTGCTCGTGGCGACTGCTCCGATCGGCGGGACCGCCGGGGCCGGGGCATTCGCCGGGTCACAGCCGGCGAGCCCCGCGGCGAGGAGGAGTAGCCCCAGGCCCGCCCCGCCGCCGTGTTGCATCCAGGCGGTGTTCATCGTTGCCCCTCCCTCCACCGCCCCACCAAGCGGGTCTGAGACCCGCCCCTACCCCGGCCAACTCGCCCTCTACGGCTTGGGTTCGTGCGGCGGGGCCGACCCGGCCGCTACCCCGCGCTGGGCCGCCCGGCGGCGCCAGCCCCAGACTCCGGCCAGGCCGAGCAGCGTCAGCAGCAGCGTGGTGCCGCTGATCAGCGCCCCGGCGAGGAGCGGGGGCGGGGTGAAGCGGAAGACGAGGGTGTGGCGGCCCGGCAGGACCGGCACCGCGCGGAAGATCGAGTCGGCGCGCCCGATCGGCACGGGCTGGCCGTCGACCGTCGCCTCCCAGCCCGGATACCAGACGTCGGTCAGCACGGCCCAGCCCGCCTCCCGCGCGTCGACCTGGGCCACAACGCGGTTCGGCGTATATTCGACGATGGCGGCCGTTTCGCCGGGGTTGCCGGCCTCCAGCGTGCTGGGCGTCGGGCTGTGGCGCGCCCGGTCGGCCGGATCGCCGGCCAGGAAGATCGTGTGCCAGCCGAGCACGGTGCCGTTCAACAGCTTGCCGACGGCCGTGCTGTCGTCCGGCTCGATCGCCGCGTCATGCACCAGGAAGAGGCGCGGGTCCGCATGGGCGTTCTCCGCCACCTGCACGCCGTTCGCGCCATTGGCCACATGCGTGAACTTGGGGTCGGCGATGATCGTCCGCGAAAGCGCCAGGGTGTACTTGACGCTGAGCAGGTCGTAGAGCACCGAGTTGCGGTGGGCTTTGGCGGCCTCCCAGTAGGCGGTGTAGCGCTGCAGCTGGAGTGGATTGTAGAGGCCGCCCGCGTCGGGGATGGCGGCGAGCGTGCCGATCAGCGGCTGCCAGACGCGGGAGACATCGGTGTCGCTGTCCAGGCGGTAATACGCGGGCGGCCCGGTGTGCGCCTGCAAGAAGGGGATCGCCTGCGGCTGGTCGTAAGCGCGCAGGATCGGGTCGCTCGTCGGATTGAAATGCGAGTTGGGCGAGAAAAGGTCCAGCACAAGCAATCCGGCCAGGGCCAGGGCCGCCGGCCGCCCGGCGAGCCGCCCGCGCACGGCCGCGGCCAGGAGCCCAGCCGCCAGCCCCAGCCAGAGGACCGCCGTATAGAGGTCGTTCAAGACGATCTGGCCGCGCTCGATCGAGAACCCGGCCAGGAAAATCGCCGTGCTGAGCGGCAGCACGACGAGCGCGGCGAAGGCCGCCAGCGCGCCGAGGCCTAGCGCGAGCCGCTGCACCCGGCGCTGCTGCGCCGGGCCCGGCACGGTGTCCGTCTCCAGGGCCGCGCCGAAGGCCGGGGCGTCGCCGGCCGGGCCGCGGGCGCCCGGCAGCAGGCGCAGCAGTGTGTCCAGGCCGAAAGCCGCCAGCCCGGCATTGGCCAGGCCCAGCAGCAACAGCATCCGGCCGGCAGCGCGGAAGCGGTCGAAGCCGGGCACCAATCCATGCAGCCAGGAGAAGACGATGCTGAACGGCCCGAGCATCACCAGCACGGCCAGCCCGCCCAGCGCCACGAGGAAGCCGAGGCGGCGGTCCCGGCGCAGGAGCAGCCCCAGGCCGGCCAGGAGCAGCGCGACGATCCCCAGGTAGCCCCAGTTTTCGGTGCTCTGCCAGGGCACCCAATAATTCGCCGGGTTCGCCCCGTACACCCGGGGCAGCACCAGGTTCAGCAGGCCGACCGGCTGCATGGCGAACTCGGTGGCCTGCTCATACGTCAGCGTGGCCCGCAGCGATTGATCGGCCAGCTCCTGCGCCGGCAAGAACTGCACGGCGCCCAGCCCGGCGGCCAGCAGCGCGACGAGCGGCAGCCGCCAGGCGACCGGTTGCCAGGCCGGCGGCAACGCGGCCAGCGGCCAGCGCGCACCCGGCCGGGCGGCCGGCGTCGTGGCCCCGCTCCAGGCCAGGAAGAGCCAGTAGAGCCCGATCGCCAGCCCCTCATAGAGCAGCGTCTGCGGGTGGCCGGCCAGGAACGTCAGGGCCAGGGCGATCCCGGCAAGCGCCACCCAGGCCGGGTTAGGGGCGCAGGCCGCCCGGCGGGCCAGCAGCAGGTTCCAGGGCAGCCAGGCGGCGGCGAAAATCATCGGCAGGTGGCCGAAATGGGCCGTCATGAAGCCGCAGAACGCGAACGCCGCCGCACCGGCCAGGGCCGCGGGCCGCAAGAGCCGCCCGTCCCGCAGCCAGAGGTACATGCCCAGTACCGCCCAGGCGTAATGCAGGATCAGCAGCCACTCCAGCGTCCCATAGCCGTAGCTGGGCAGCGTGTACCAGGCGACCAGGTTCGGCGGGTAGAACAGGCCGCTCTGCACATCGGCGGCCAGGGGCATGCCGGCGAAGCTATAAGGGTTCCAGAGCGGGAACTGCCCCGCCGCGATGCTGCGGTAGATGAAGCTGTAGAGCGGGTAAAAAAAGGAGGCCAGGTCTCCGCCGCCGATCGGCAGCCAGACGTCCGCGGTAAAAAGCGGCCGCCAGAAGAAGCCCGCGACCAGCCCGGCCAGCACCAGCAGGGCACGGGCCTCGTGCAGCCAGAATCTCCGCGCCGGCGCC
>DATGEF010000783.1:0-2894 GCA_035310405.1 Chloroflexia bacterium
GTTCCCGTGCTTGACTCGGGGCCCCTCCGTATGGTATACATGAAAGCCTGCCTGGTGCAGGTGCCTCGACGGAAGTGGCGCCCCCGACTATAATGCTTGCTCAGTGATTAGGATAGGACCAATGACCGATTATAAAGCAGACCTGCTGCAGAAGTTCCACGCGCGCACGGCGCATGTCGCCGTGATCGGCCTCGGCTATGTCGGCTTACCGCTGGCGGTCGTCTTCGCCGAAGCCGGCTACCAGGTCACCGGCGTGGATCTGGACGCGCGCAAGATCGAGGCGATTTTGCGGGGGGAGTCCTATATCGAGGATGTGCCCGCCGCCAGTTTGCGCACCCTGGTCGCCGCCGGGCACCTGACCGCGACCACCGATTTCTCGGTCCTGCGGGAGTGTGATGCCGTCTCGATCTGTGTCCCCACGCCGCTCAACAAAACCGGCGACCCCGATATCTCCTACATCGTCACGGCGACCAAAGAAGTGGCCAAATATCTGCACCCCGGCCTGGTCGTCGTCCTGGAATCGACCTCGTATCCGGGCACGACGACGGAGGTGGTCTTGCCGGCCCTGGCCGGGACCGGGCAGGGGCTGGAGGTCGGCGTCGATTTCTTCCTCGCCTTTTCGCCCGAGCGCGTCGATCCGGGCCGCACCGACTGGACCACCCGGACCACGCCGAAAGTGATCGGCGGGGCGACCCCGGCCTGTCTGCAGGTGGCCACGGCGTATTATGCGGCGGCCATGACGACCCTGGTCCCGGTGTCGTCGACCGAAGCGGCCGAAATGGTCAAGCTGCTGGAAAACACGTTCCGCGCCGTGAATATCGGGCTGGTGAACGAAGTGCTGCTCATGGCCGACAAGCTGGGCCTGGACGCCTGGGAGATCATCGAGGCGGCGGCCACCAAGCCGTTCGGCTTCATGAAGTTTACCCCCGGCCCCGGACTCGGCGGGCACTGCATCCCGATCGATCCGCTCTACCTGAGCTGGAAGCTCAAGAGCCTGAACTACACAGCCCGCTTCATCGAGTTGGCCAGCGAGATCAACACGGCGATGCCCCGCTACTGGGTGCAGAAGGTGCAGGATGCCCTCAACGACGCCGGCCGGGCGGTCAAAGGCAGCCAGATCCTGGTCCTGGGCGTGGCCTACAAGAAGGACGTCAGCGATGTCCGCGAGTCGCCCGCCCTCGACATCATCCACCTGCTGGCCAACAAAGGGGCGCAGGTGCGCTACCACGATCCCCATGTGCCGGCCTTCCATCACGAAGGCATGGAAATGGTCAGCGTGACCGACCTGCCCGCGGCGCTGGCGGCCAGCGACTGCGTGGTGATCGCCACGGACCACAGCGCCTATGATTGGCGCCTGGTCCAGGACCGCGGCCGGCTGATCGTCGATACCCGGCGCGCCCTGCGGCCGGCGCCGGTCCTGGCCGGCCGCCACTAACCCCGGGCCGCCGCCTCAGCGCGGGGGGTCGACCTCCAGGTAGACGGGGTCCGGCCCCACGCTGACGCTCGTGCCGGTCACCGCCAGCGGCGTGCCGTAGAGGTCGAGGGCCCGCGTCAGCGTGCCGGCGGCCAGGGTGGCCGGCTGCGCCTGGTCGCTCAGGCTCCAGACCACCCAGACCTCGGTGCCGGCCGGGCCAAAGGCGAGGCCGGTGAGCCCGGGGCTGCCCAACGCGGCGGCATCCAGGCGGCGCAAGACGGGCCGCCGGCCGACCTCATGGCGCAGGGTGCGGTACGCGGTGGCCGCCGGCTTGAGACTGCCGTCGAGACGCACCAGGCCCGTTTGCAAAAAGATCTGGTAACCCGGATTCGTGTCGCGCCAATCCCGCAGGGTAAACCAGGCAATGCTGCTGAGGCCCGCGGCAAACCCCTCGACATAGGCCCGCACCAGGAAACGCCCTTGCACCGCCTCGCTGTTGGGCGGCCAGCCGGGTGCCGTCCAGCGGGGATCGGATGACGAAGTTAAGCCCACCTCGGTGCAGACCAGGGGCTTGTCGAGCCCTAACCCGCGCTCCAATTGACGCAAGGCGGCGGCTTTGTCGGCGATACTCGGAAAATGGGGATTCTGGGGATAGTAATGGAAGTTCAGGTAATCAAAATAGGGAGCGCCGCCCGCCGCGACCACGTCCTGAAGGAAGGTGCGATTGAAGGGACCGGGCGGTTTTTCGTCCATGAACCACTCATAGGCCAGGCCCCCGAGCAGCACGCGCGCCTGCGGATCCAGGGTGCGCACCTGGGGCACCGTGGCCTGCAACAGCGCGGCATATTGCGCGCCATGCAGGCCCCACGAGCCCCCGTGATTAGGGGGGTTGGTGCTGTCCGGCTCGTTGAAGAACTCCCAGTAATGGATGTTGAAGGGTGGCTGGCTATAATGCGCGACCACCGCGGCCATGAAGCTCGCGAACACCGGGGGGGCCACCTTATCGAGGGGGCCGGCGGCATCGCTACACGCCCAGGTCGGGCAATCCCCGACCGTCGCGAGCACCTGGATGCCGTTTTGCTGCAAGTGGGTAAACAGGGCATCGTAGACCGCCCAGTGGGGGACGGGGGCCGCCGCCTGGGGCTCCAGCTGGGCCCAGGAGAAGTGGACCCGCACCACCTGGCTGCCACTGGCGACGATCGCCGCGATGCCGTCCGGACCGGTATTGCCCAGCGGATCGATCGCATAGCGCAATAAACCGCCAGGCACGTCAGGAGCCGCGAGTACAGGCGGGAGGGGCTGCGTAGCGCCGGAATCGCCTGGCACCACAGCCGTTGCCGCGGGCAGCACCGGCGTCGGCAAAGAGTCACCGCCGGAGCTACACCCAGCGGTTGTCAATAACCAAAAAGCCCCGATCAGCGCGATGGCCCCGACTCGGCGCCCGGCCCGGGCCGGGCGCCGGGCGCCGAGACCGGGCAAC
>DATGEF010000784.1:0-5324 GCA_035310405.1 Chloroflexia bacterium
CATCAAGGGTTGATTAGAGTGATCAACAACTGGAACAAACACGGTAAGTCACCTTGCGGTGTAGATACAACCCTTCGACACTGACCGACCAAGGGGTAGCAGATTAGGGTGGCGTCCGCTACATTGTGCGCCCTGCCACAGGCAGTCGGTTCAGTTACTAGCTGTCTAGTCAAGACTTACGATGTCGATCCACGGTTGGCTGCCGTTTCCCAAACATGCCCCCTGGCTTTAGCCGGGGGTTCTTGACAGTCAGTTCCTTTTCCCTGCTGTTACGGTGCGACGAGCGATCAGCAGACGGCCGGCCACCCACTGCAATCCCGCAAGGGGCAAGGGCAGCGCGCCACTCACGCAATTATCCCATTATACTACACACACGCGCCCAAACACAAATCGGATCTGCTCCCTAACCCAGCCATCCTGGCGCAACCCCACCCCGGGCAAGTTGCGCCCGATCCCGGCACTGGGTATAATGGCGGGGCCGCCATGGGGCGGCCCGGACCTGGCCGCGCGCAGTAGGAGGAGCAGAGGGTATGGCGGAGGAACAGGAGCAGACCGGCTGGGCGATCATCCTGGGGGCCTCCAGCGGCTTCGGCGGGGCGACCGCCCTGGCCCTGGCCGCCGCGGGTTTCCATATCTGTGGAGTGCATCTGGATCTGCGCGCCCACCTGGCCGGCGTGGAGGAGATTATCCGCGGTGTCGAGGCCACCGGCCGGCAGGCGGCGTTCTTTAACGTCAACGCGGCGGACGCGGCCAAGCGCCAGGAGGTGCTTGCCGCCATGGAGAGCCGGCTGGCCGGCGACGGCTTTCGCGTGCTGCTCCACTCGCTGGCCTTCGGCACCTTGCAGCCCTTTATCAGCCCGGCGTCCGACCCGCCCGCGATCAGCCAGCGGCAGGTCGAGATGACGCTCGACGTCATGGCCCACAGCCTGGTCTACTGGACGCAGGACCTGCTGGCCCGCAACCTGCTGCGGCGCGGCAGCCGCATCCTGGCCATGACCAGCGCGGGCGGCAGCCGCGTCATCCCACACTATGGAGCGGTGTCGGCCGCCAAGGCCGCACTCGAGTCGCACATCCGCCAGCTGGCCATGGAGCTCGCGCCCCGTGGCATCACGGCGAACGCGATCCTGGCCGGCGTCACCGACACGCCGGCCCTGCGCCGCATCCCGGGCCACGACAAGATCAGCGCGGCCGCCCTGAGTCGCAACCCCAGCGGCCGCCTGACGACGCCCGAAGACGTCGCCCGCTTCATCGTCATGTGGGCCGGCCCCGGCTCGCAGTGGGCCACCGGCAATGTGCTGCAGGTCGACGGCGGGGAAGAGATTGTCGGTTAAGGCCGGCCGATGACTCGCGCGCTCCGCGCCCTGGCGCTCCTCCCGGCCGGGCTCGCCCTGGTCCTCTACCTGGCCACCTGCTCGCCGACGATTAACTTTCTCGACAGCGGTGAGCTGACCACGGTCGCCTGGACGCTGGGCATTGCCCACCCGCCCGGCTACCCGCTTTACACGCTGATCAGCAGCGCCTTTATCCAGTTGCCGCTGGGCCCCCCGGCCTGGCGCATGAACCTGCTCTCGGCCCTGTTCGCCGCCGGGGCCGTTGGCCTATTTTATGGGCTGGTGGCCGACACCCTGTTGGGCGCGGGGGCCGGCCGCCGCGCCCCGGCGACTCGCAGTCCCGCGCGGCCGGCGCTCCCGGCGGCCCGCCCGCGGGGGAAGGGCGCCCGCCGGTCGCCCCCGGCGGATCGCCCGCCCCCGGCCACCGCCCCCGCGCTCCTGGACGCCGGCAACGCCGGCCCCTGGCTGGCGGCCGCCGCCGGCCTGACCGCCGCCGGGCTGCTGGCCTGCTCGCTGACCTTCTGGAACTGGGCCACCCAGGCGAAGATGTACAGCCTGCATTTCGCCTTTATGGCTGGGTTGCTCTGGCTCGCCCTGCGAACCCGCCGCGCGCTCCTGGCCGAGGAAGCCGCGAACGCCCCGGCCGGGCGCCGCTGGTCGCCCGCCACCTGGTCGCCCGGCATCCGGCGGCTGCATCTGCTGGCCGTGCTCGCCGGGCTCTCCATGACCAACCACTACCTGAGCAACCTGCTCTGGCCCGGGATCGCCCTGCTGCTCCTCATCCCGGCCGGCCGCGTGCGGTCGCCCTGGCGCCGCATCTTCCGCCATACGCCCACAGTCGTCGTCGCCGGGCTGGCGCCCCTGCTGCTCTACCTCTACCTGCCGATCCGCGCCGGCGGGCACCCGCTGCTCGATTGGGGCTCCCCGGACACCTGGGGCGACTTCTGGCGGCATGTCACCGTCTGGCAGTTCCGGGTCTATATCGGCCAGGATGCCGGGCAGGTGCTGAGCTTTGCCGGCGACGCGCTCATCTTCGCGGCCAACCAGTTCGGCCTCCTGTTGAGCCTGCTGCTCCTGGTGCCCATCGGCGCCGGCCTGGCCTATCTCTGGCGGACGGATCGCGCCCTGCTGGCGGCGACCGTGCTCACCGCCCTCGTCGACGTCGTCTACACCTTGAACTACCAGATCCGCGAGGTCGTCGTCTACTATATCCCCTGCTACATGATCGCCCTCTGGTGGGCCGGGCTGGGGCTGGCCGCGGGCCTCGGCTGGGCCCGCAGCCGGTGGCCCGAGCGGGGGCCGCGCCTCTTCCGCCAGCCGGCCACCCTGCTGGCCGTGGGCGCCTTGCTGCCCCTACTGGCCCTGGGCGCCAACGTGGGCGCCGCCGGACACCGCGACGACTATACCGAAGAGCTCTTTGTGCGCAACGCTTTCCAGAACTTCCGCCCCAACGCCGTCGTCCTCACCAATAGCTGGGACCTGGTCTCCGGGGCCTACTATCTCCAGCATGTGCTGCACGAGCGCACCGACGTGGCCATCGTGGACAAAGCGCTGTTCCGCTATCCCTTTTATGTCAGCTATATCGCCCGGACCTATCCCGCCCTGGTGCAGCCGATCGCGGACCAGTACCGGGAATTTCAAGCCGAGGACCGCACCTGGGTGGATACGGGCACCAGTCCCCCCGGCCTCCCCACCCTCTACACCGGCATTTTGAGCAGCTTCATCGAGCGCAATCTGGGCCAGCGCCCGGTGTATGTGGTCTTCAACCCGGGCGACGCGGGCGACACCCAGGAACAGACGGCGATCCTGGCCAAATATCAAACGGCTCTCGTCCCCGATGGTTTAGGCTACCGGGTCGCGGCCACCCCCGGCGACCACAGCACGGGCGACCCCGGCTTCGACCTGCGCGGGCTGACGACCGCGCGGGTGCCGCTGGACGAAGTGGCCTACTCGGTCATCTGGCAGTATCCGGCGGCCCTGGAGCAGATCGGCACGTACCTGCGCCAAAACGGGTCGACGCCGGAGCAGCAACAGCTCGGCGCCCGGCTTCTCACGCAGGCGCAGAGCCTCGCCCCCTTCGGCGCCAACCCGCAGTCCCGGCCGACGCTGCGCTAGCGACGAGTAGGCAGTAGGCAGTAGGCAGTAGGCAGTGGGACGAGCGACGAGTAGGCAGTAGGCAGTAGGCAGTGGGACGACTACTGATCGTTGCATAACTAGCTTAAGTTTTTGAAGGCGATTCGTGCCTATATCAAGATAGGAAAGTTTAGCAACTTATGCAACGATCAGTAATCACTCGTCCCACTGCCTACTGCCTACTGCCTACTGCCTACTCGTCGGCGGAGGGCTACATGACTGGGAAGACCTCGTAGACCTCGATACTGGCGCCACCGGCCAGAACGGGGCAGCCCTTGGCCATCTCGGTGGCGGCCGCCAGGGTGTCCGCGGCGAGGATCGTATAGCCGGTCAATTGGGACGGCGCGCCCTGGCTGACGGTTCCATCCGTAGCCACCGCGGACGACGGTCCAAAGGGATTGCCGCCGTCGACGACGGCCGCGCCGAGGCCGCCGTACCACTGGCCCCACGCCGCCATCACCGCTTCCTGTTGCGCGGGGGTTTCCGGCATCTTGCCGCCTTTGTACACCAGTACGTAGTTTGCCATGGGGATACTCCTTTGTGCCCTTTGAGGATTAGTTTGCTAACCTTGTCAAGGAGGCACTCCTGGGGTAGGATGGGTGGTATCACACTACCTTATCCCCCAGGAGGCTCTTCCGTATGCCCAGTATACCCGCAAACCTGGAATGCATCCAGGCCGGCGATCCCCACGCCCTCACCCACTGCCTGCATCTGCAACGATACGCACTTTCGGTTGCGGGTGCTGCTGGCCTGCGACGGGGCACCCTAGCACACTAAAGCTCAAAGAGCCATCCTTTGTGCTCCTTGTCTGAATCCACCCCAGTGCTAAGCACGGGGGGTTCCTGGGACCGGCCTTTGCGCTTTCCCCGGCTCTCCGTCCCGCTTGCGCTGACGTACAGCATCCGGGGCCTCACGCCCAGGCGGCGCTCCCGCGTCGGCGACCCGCTCGATCCCGCTGGCTTGCGCAAGCAGGCGCGCCTCCCCCGGGGAGGACACGTTCGCTGGTTGGCTGGCGGTGAATTCCTCCACTGCCAGTAACCCTGACGCCGCCGACAGGCATAATTCCATGCCCGCCCAGACGATTGCCGCCCGGGCCGCGTCAAGGTGCCATTCGGGGCCATCCAGCCCCTCGATAGCCGTAGCACATTGCGCCAAAAAGGCGCTATAGATGTCCCGTTGCACTGGCCCCACGCCGCAGGCACACTGATGCACCCGCAGGCTCAGGACCTTTTTGTTGATCTCCCCGCAGCCGTGGCAGACCTGGGAGAGCCGCAGCGTCGTCGGCAGTCGGTGTACCTGAGCGCCGGCACTCGCAGCCTTACGCTCCAGTAGTCGGACAAACCCGCCGGGCGCCGCGTGCCCCACGGAGCGGCCAAAGTTGCGCTGAAAGGATTTATAGGAGTTGCGCTCCACCTGAATCACGTTCCCCCGCCGCAGCAACTTATTGACGAGCCGCCCGTGGCGGGTGGTGCGCGTGGCCGCCGCCTTGCGCTGAATCTCGGCCCGCTGCCGCTCGGCGCGTTTCTGGCGGGCCGAGATCTTCCAGGCGTGCCGGCCCGGCTTGATGCGCCCATCCGGCAGGTAATTGGCCGGGTTGTTAGCCCGCCGCCGCCGGTCCACGGCCCGTTGCAACTGCCGGATGGCGCGCTGGTCGGCTTTGTTGGTCAGGTCGACCCGCACTGCCCAGCCGGCGCCCGTGAAGGTGAACACGCGCGGCCCCGGATCGCAGCCGATCACCCCGTCGCCCACGCAATTGGCCGGCTTGCGGTAGGGCACGCCTTCGCAGACCAGTTGCGCGTAGTAGCGGGGCACGCCGTTGAGCTTACGGCGCACCAGGCGCACGTACTTGACGCGGCTGCG
>DATGEF010000785.1:0-3725 GCA_035310405.1 Chloroflexia bacterium
GCCCCGGGATGCTCCTCGCCCGCATCGGGGCGCGGCCGGCCGCGCCCCATGCCGATCCGCCGAACAAGCAGCAGTGCCCTGAGGCGAGACGCCTGGCGGCTAAAGCCGCGGCTACGAGTCCGGAAGCCCGCCTACGCGGGCTGACGGTCCTTCCCCTGGGGCGTTGGTGCGGGGCGGCGCCCGGTGGCTCCTCGCGGCCCCCGCCGCTAGGTGGATCGGCATGGGGCGCGGCCGGCCGCGCCCCGATGCGGGCGAGGAGCATCCCGGGGCGCCTTTGCAAAAAGCGGTCGAGCACCCGGCTTGACGATCGGGGGCCGCAGGCCGTACTATTATTTAGCAGGATGAGAGGGGAACCCCAATCCAGAATCAAGATACCGCGAGCGCACACGCCACCATATGAACGGAACACAACTACGGATCGCCGACACCGTCGCGGCGCAGGAGATCGCCGGGCCCCTGGTGGGCGCCCGGGCGCCCCGCGCAACCTGGCGCCTGGTGGCGCTGGGGGTCTTGCTGGCGGCGGTCACGGTGGAGCACTTCACGGTCAGTGTCGGGGGCTTCACCGTCAAGCCGGAGCATCTCGTCGTGCCGGGGCTCCTGGGCCTGGCGGCCTGGCGGGGCGACCGGGCGATCGCCCGGCAGGCGCTCCGCCCGCTGGCCTGGATCGGGCTGTTTCTCGCCGTGACCCTGCTCGCCTCGGCCTGGAACGCCCCCGACCGGCTGGTCAGCTTGCGCCACACGGCCATGATCGCCGTCGTCGCCGCGGCCGCCGGGCTGGTCTACTGGCTGGTCGACACCCCGGCGCGGCTCCAGGCGGCCGTCCGCCTGCTGATCGGGTTGAGCGTATTCGAAGCCGGGCTGACTTTTGCCGGCCTCGTCGCCGCGGGCTATGCGGTGCCGCTGGGGACGCAGCCGGGGCGCGGGGGCATCCCCGTCCCCTATGGCACGCTCTGGGAGCCGAATGTGCTCGGCAGCTACCTGGCGGCGGGGGGGCTGCTGGCCCTGGCCACCCTGCTGGGCGCGCGGGAGCGCCGCTACATGGTGGGGGGGGCCGGGGGGCTGGGGTTGATCCTGGCGGCGCTGGGCCTGAGCCTGGCGCGGGCGGCCTGGGTGGGGTTCGGCGCGGGCCTGATCGTCCTGGTGCTGGGGAACTGGTGCTTACGCGACCGGGGCGCCCCGCTGGCGATCGGGCGCACGCGCAACACGGCGTGGGCCGTGCTGGCGGGTCTGGGCGCCCTGGCGTTCCTCGGCGGCGGCGCGCCCGTGCTCTTCCCCGCCACCAGCCACGGCCTCGGCACGCGGGTGAACCTGAGCGCCTACGACCCGCAAACCGATCCATCGGTACAGGCACGGGTCGATACGATCCGCGGCGCCCTACCGGGCCTCGTCGCCCACCCGCTGATCGGCAACGGCGCGGGCAGCTATGCGGCCGGCCACGCGGACGACAAGGGGGGGGCCGGCTGGCTCGGCAACCTGGAGCTGCACCTGTTGTACGATAGCGGCGTGCTCGGGCTCGGCGCCGTGCTGGCCGGGCTGGCGCTGGCGCTCGGCGGCGCCTGGCGCACCCTGCGCCGGCCGTGGCCCGGGCAGCCGGACGCGCGGGCCGCCCTGCTGGGGCTCCTGGCCGCCGTCGTGACCCTGTTGGTCGCCTACCAGGCGACGGAAGGGACCTGGCTGGCTTTCACCTGGGTCTACATCGGGCTATTGGTGCGCGCCGGCCACTTCGCGCCCCGAGCGATAGCCCGGTAAGGCAGCCGGCATCAGGGACCCGGAGTCGCCCCGGCAGTCAGGGTCAGGGGCACGCTGGTGCGGAGCTGGTTGACCACGCTGCTGTTACTCGCGATCAGGGCCGCCAGTCCGGCGAGCTCAGTGAGGCCCACGACCACCGCCAGGTAGCCCAGGATCACGCCGGCCATGGCCAGGCCGGAGCCGCCGTGGCCCCGCTGCTTGATCTGGTTCCGCGCGACAAAGCCGAGGAGGGCGGCGACGATGCCGAGAATTACGGGGACGATGCCGAAAATCGCGGCGAGCCAGCCGAAGAGGAGACCGCACAAGGTCAGGAGCCCCAGAATTCCGGCGATCAGCGAGATAATCGCCAGGATGTTCGTTTCACCACTCGCGGGGGCTGTCGGCGGCGCGGCGTAGCCGCCAGCCGCCGGCATCGCCACTGGCGGTGCGGCCCCGAGCAAGGCATCTTTGAACTGCTGAGCCGTGGCGAAGCGATCCTCCCGCCGGACAGCCAGCGCCCGCAGGACGGCGGTGCTTACGCCGGGCGAAAGGCGGGCGTTGAGGCGTTGGGGCGTGGGCAGCGGATCGGCAGGGGCGGTCATGCGGTCAATGGCCGGCAGCGGAACCTGGCCGGTCAGCAAGCTGTAAAGGGTGGCCCCCAGGCTGTAGAGGTCACTGCGCGCATCGGTGCCCCCGGTACCATATTGCTCAATCGGGGCGTATGCCGGGGTCCCCGCGCCCCGAATACTGGAGACCGTCAGCTGGGTCCCCTGCTTGAGCAGGCCGAAGTCCACCAGCTTGATCAGGCCCTCGGGGGTCAGGCGGATGTTGGCGGGCTTGATATCGCGGTGCAGGATGTGGGGGGTTTGGCTGTGCAGGCAGGTCAGCGCGTCGCAGAGTTGCATGGCGTAGCCCAGGACCTGCGACTCCACCAGGCCGCCAGACCGCTTGTCCAGCACATCTTGCAAGTTCTGGCCCGGCACCAGTTCCATAACCAGATAGCTGTTGCCGCCCGCCGCGAACACCTCGTAATAGCCGGGCAGGTTCGGGTGGTCCACCCGGCTGAGGGCCGCGAACTCGCGCTGCAACTGGGTGAGGCTGGCCGGGTCAAAGTTCTCCTTGAGGGCGACGCGCTGCCCTGGCCGCACGCCGCCCGGCCGCCCCGCCCCCGGCAACGCTTCGGCGGCGTAGACCGCGCCGACGCCACCATGCCCCAGTACCTGGATAATCCGGTAGCTGCCCACGCGGTCGCCGCCGTTGTAGAGGCGCACGGCGTGGGCGAGGCCCATGCCACAGCTCCGGCAACGGGGGGTCCCGTCTGGATTCTGGGCATCGCATCCGGCACCGGTACGGGGGTCATAGCAAACGATCATCGGGCCGCGTTCCTTCTGGGCTGGTTCGCTCCACTGCGCGCCCCCGGTCCCGAGCTAGGAACGGGGTCAGCGCGGCGTCAGCGTAGCGAGGGCGGTCAGGAGTAGGGGGCTCTGGGCGATGGAGTTGCCGAATGTGCCGCAGGCCAGCAAGGCCAGGCCCAGAAGCAGGCCCAGAATCCCACAGACAATGCCGCCGATCGCCAGCCCCCGGCCGCCCTGGCCACTCTGCCGCATCTGGTTGAGGCCCACGAACCCCACGATCGCGGCGAGGATACCAAACAGGATGCCGCCGAAGGCCGTACACGCCGCCGGCAGCGCGATAATCCCGACGATCAAGGCGATAATGGCCAGCACGTTCGTCCCGGCCGTGCTGGGCTGCGGATAGCCGCCGGGGTACCCGCCCCCAGGCGGCGGATAGCCCCCGGGCGGCGGGTAGCCGCCGGGCGGGGTATAGCCCCCTGGGGGCGTATAGCCCCCCTGGGGCGGGGTATAGCCCCCTGGGGGCGGAACGTAACCGCCTTGGGGCGGGGGGGCATAGCCCCCCTGTTGAGGCGGGGGAGTGTAGCCCCCTTGGGGCGGGGGGGCATAGCCCCCCTGTTGAGGCGGGGGGGCATAGCCCCCCTG